>NZ_DBLZXX010000005.1:0-94996 GCF_057856985.1 Vescimonas sp. | reverse complement strand
GCTATGTGGAACGCAGAGCAAAAAATATCGGCTTGATAGAAGCTAAAGAAGAATAATTGCATAGCGCATGAACCTGCCCCGACTACGGGGAAAGAAAAAAACCGCTGGCTGGGGCAGGTGAATTTTGCGCGCCTATTTTAAGTTATTATCCTAACGGCGGTTTTGAGAAATCAGAGCCGCCGTTTCTTGCGTATACCTAAAAGGAATCTTCCGCATCTATCCACATTTGCATCGTTCCATCAAGATACAATCTTGCATACTCAAGTGGTTCATCAATGGCAAGTGCGTTTAATGCACAGTCAGATCCGGGAGTAGTTGTTAAATTCTTCTCCGCTTCCCAGCAGTCAATGCGGAGCATATAGCCAGCAGAAGTATAAACATCAATGCTGTTGCGTTGTGGATTGTATTCTGCAAATATCGTTCTCATCGTATCAAATCTCCTTATCGTTCAATCAATCATTTGTTGCAAAAATCAGAAGCATTTCAATCAGTTCACCATGTCACTTTTATTTTGTGTTATACTGTTTTATAAGATTTTCTTTCCCTTGTTTTTTCCCTTATCAGAGTTCGTAAAAACTCATGGGACAATATAATACAAGGGAAACAATAAGGGAAAGCTCACCTGCGACAAACTTAGTGTTTTCAAGGGCTTGAGAGATATTTGATAATAAAATATAACAGTTATTAAATCCCTTTGAATATATGAAATCTCAATTCAAATTTGTTGCTCACTTTTCGTATTCAAATTATACCATAAAACTTGTGAACAGTTCTACCGCAACTTTGGACTATATGAGAAAAGTCCGAACAGTTTTCTGCTCGGACTTCCTCGCTCAATCATAAATCAATTCCGCTTTCACAATCTCCTCTGCCTGTGCCTTGCAAGCGTTCATCTGCCGCACCCATTCCATTTGATTATCGGCTTTCAGTTGCTCGGTCACGCCGTACTGCTTTGCCAGCTTCGGCACGATCAGCTCCATGCGGTTTCGTGCCGCTTCGTCAATCTCGGCGCAATACTGTCTTACGTACACCCGACCATCGGTCGGGAGTGTTTTTTTCATCGGATCTGTCCGTCGCCGGTGACGACATATTTATAGGTACTGAGCTCGTCCAGTCCCATGGGGCCGCGGGCGTGGAGCTTCTGGGTGGAGATGCCCATCTCACAGCCCAGACCGAACTCTCCGCCGTCGGTGAAGCGGGTGGAAACGTTGACGTACACGGCGGCACTGTCCACCTGACGGGTGAAGCGGGCCGCAGCGGCGGCGTCCTCCGTGACGATGCAGTCGCTGTGATGGGTGGAGTGGGCGGCGATGTGGGCGATGGCATCGTCCAGACTGTCCACCACGGCCACAGCCAGAATGTAGTTCAGGAACTCGGTGTCGAAGTCGGTCTCCGATGCGGGCGTGCCGCTGATGATGGCGGCGGCGCGGCGGTCCAGCCGCAGCTCCACCGGCGGCTGTCCTGCGGCGATACGGTCGGCCACCAGTGCCTTGTGCAGCATGGGCAGGAGCTTCTCCGCAACGGCGGTGTGGACCAGGCACACCTCCTCGGCGTTGCACACAGAGGGACGGCTGGTCTTGGCGTTGGTGATGATACGCACGGCCTTGTCCAGATCGGCGGCGGCGTCCACATAGACGTGGCAGATGCCGGTGCCCGTCTCGATGCAGGGCACGGCGGCGTTCTCCACGCAGGCGCGGATGAGTCCCGCGCCGCCGCGGGGGATCAGCAGGTCCACCAGCCCCCGGGCCTGCATGATATCGTTGGCGCTCTGGTGGGTGGTATCCTCCACGATGTTCACGATGTCGGCATCGCCTCCGGCGGCGGTGATGCCCGCCTTCAGCGCCGCCACGATGGCGCGGCAGGAGCGGTACGCCTCCTTCCCGCTTCGGAGCATACAGACGTTGCCGCTCTTGACAGCCAGTGCCGCGGCGTCTGAGGTGACGTTGGGGCGGCTCTCGTAGATGATGGCCACCAAACCCAGAGGCACCTGCACCTTGGTGATGGTCATGCCGTTGGGGCGGGTAAACTGCGCCAGCGTGCGCCCGGTGTGATCCGGCAGCGCCGCGGCGGCGCGGACGCCGTCGGCCATAGCGCGGATGCGGCCCTCGTCCAGCCGCAGGCGGTCCAGCATCACGGCGGAAATGTGCCCCTCCGCGTCCGCCATGTCCTGCGCGTTGGCGGCCAGAATGGCGGGGGTGCTCTCCTCCAGCGCATCGGCCATAGCCAGCAGCAGCCGGTTTTTCTCCTCCGCAGGCGCGGCGCTCAGCGCCGGCCACGCGGCCTTTGTCTTTTGCAGAAGCTCGATCGTGGTCATACAGCAGCCCTTCCTGTCAAAAATCTGGTGCCCGCAGGGCGGCCCGCGGCGATATCATACAGCACCTCCGGCTTGCTGCCGTTGGCGATGACCATCTCGCAGCCCGCCTCCGTGGCGATGGCGGCGGCCCGCAGCTTGGTGATCATGCCGCCGGTGCCCAAGCCGGTGCTGCTGTCCTCCGCCAGGGTGAACAGCTCGTCGTCCACCCGCTCCACCGTGGGGATCAGGCGGGCATCGGGATGGCGGCGGGGATCCTTGTCGTACAGCCCGTCGATGTCCGACAGCAGCACCAGCAGGTCCGCGCCGATGGCGGCGGCCACGATGGCCGACAGGCTGTCGTTCTCGCCGATGGTGTTCTCCACGCCGATCTCGTCGGTGGCCACGGCGTCGTTCTCGTTGATGATGGGCAGCGCCCCCAGCTCCAGCAGGCGGGACAGCGTGCTGCGGACATTGCGGCTGCGCTGCTCGCTTTTGATGTCCTCGCCGGTCAGCAGCAGCTGGGCTACGGTGTGGCTGTACTCCGTGAACTGCTTGTCGTAGGTATACATCAGCTCGCACTGGCCCACGGCGGCAGCCGCCTGCTTACTGGGCATGTCCGCCGGACGGCCCGGGAGATTCAGCTTCCCCACACCCATGCCGATGGCGCCGGAGGACACCAGAATGATCTCATGCCCCGCATTTTTCAGATCGCTCAGCACCCTGCACAGCCGCTCCATCCGCTGGATGTTCAGCCGCCCCGTGGCGTGCGCCAGCGTGGAGGTCCCCACTTTTACAACGATACGCATACCGCTGCCCCCTTCCGGCCCCTGCGGGCCTGTGTTTTTGCACATTATATTTCATCGACTTGCAAAATGCAAGAGACCCTGTTTCAGGACCATAAAAAATATGTCTTGCATTCTGCGGTAAAGTCTGGTATGATAGTCGCGGTTAGAGTAATCTAACTAAATTTCAAATTGAAGGAGGCGGCGTGTATGAGCGTTGTCATATTGGGTGGAAATGAGTGCATGGAGCGCCGCTATAAGGAGCTTTGCGGCGCGTACCAGTGTCAGGCCAAGGTGCTGACCAAGCCCTCCGGCGGGCTGAAGAACAAGCTGGGGCGGCCGGACCTGATGATCTTTTTCACCAATACCATGTCCCACAAGCTGGTGCAGGGCGCCCTCAGTGAGCTGAAGGGCAGCAGCACCATCATTGAGAGATGCCACACCAGCTCCCTGTCGGCGCTGCGGGGCATTCTGGAGAAATACGCGGTGCAGGAGGCGTGAGCCGCCTGCGCAAAACGACACTGCGGAGGTTTTCCCCTCCGCGGTGTTGCTTTTTGCGGGAAATGTGCTATAATGGCCGCGAAATTATCCAAGGAGGTGCGGTAATGAAGGCATTACTCATCAACGGCAGCCCCCATCCCAAGGGCTGCACCTACACGGCGCTGGAGGAGCTGGCCCGCACGCTGGAGGACGAGGGCATCGAAACCGAGATCGTGCAGGCCGGCGGCAGAGTCGTCTGCGGCTGTACCGGCTGCGGCGCCTGCCGCAAGCTGGGAAAGTGCGTGTACGACGATGCGGTGAACGAGACGTCTCCCAAGCTGCTGGAGGCAGACGCGCTGGTCATCGGCGCGCCGGTACACTATGCCTCCCCCGCCGGGGACGCCATCTCCTTTATGGACCGGCTGTTTTACAGCGCCGGCATCCGGAACCTGACCATGAAGGTGGGCGCGGCGGTGGTGTCCTGCCGCCGCGGCGGCAACACCTCCAGCTTCGATGTGCTGAACAAGTATTTCACCATCGCCGGGATGCCCATCGCCAGCAGCCAGTACTGGAACATGGTGTACGGCAATACACCGGAGGAGGTGCGCCAGGACAGGGAGGGCCTCCAGACCATGCGGACGCTGGGACGGAACATGGCGTTCCTCATGAAGGCCATCCAGCTGGGCAAGACACAGTACGGTCTGCCCCAGCCGGAGCCTCCCCAGGTCACCAGCTTCCACCACTGAGAAAAACTCGGAGTTGCTTTTTCCCGCCGTCGGAGTACAATGGCGGTACTACACATTTGAAACCGGAGGTACACTTTCATGACATATCAGGAGATCCTGAACAACGCCCGCACCTGTATGGGTCCCTACTGCAAGTCCTGTCCCACCTGCAACGGCATGGCCTGCAAAAACACCATCCCCGGCCCCGGAGCCAAGGGCATCGGCACCGGCTTCATCCGCAACTACCAGAAGTGGCAGGAGCTGTGCGTCAACATGGACACCATCTGTGAGAACAAGCCCGTGGACACGTCCTACGATTTCTTCGGCAAGAAGGTCGTGCTGCCGGTGTTCGCCGCGCCGGTGGGCGCCATGCAGCTGCACTACGGCGACAAGTATGACGATCTGACGTATAACGACATTCTGGTGACCGCCTGCGCCGCCGCAGGTATCGCCGCCTTCACCGGCGACGGCATCAATCCCGCCGTCATGGAGGGTGCGGCCGAGGCCCTGAAGAAAAACAGCGGCTGCGGCGTGCCCACGGTAAAGCCCTGGAATATGGCGCTGGTGGAGGAAAAAATGGCGCTGGCCAAGGCCGCCGATCCCATCGCCATCGCCATGGACATCGACGCGGCGGGCCTGCCGTTCCTGAAAAACATGACGCCTCCCGCCGGCAGCAAGACCGTGGATGAGCTGCGGCAGATCGCGGAAAAGGCCGGTAAGCCTTTCATCCTCAAGGGCATCATGACGGTGAACGGCGCGAAAAAGGCATTGGAGGCCGGCGCCAGCGGCATCGTGGTCAGCAACCACGGCGGTCGTGTGCTGGACCAGTGCCCCGCCACGGCGGAGGTGCTGCCCGCCATCGCAGACGCTGTGGGCGGCAAAATGACCATTCTGGTGGACGGCGGCATCCGCTCCGGCATGGACGTGTTCAAGGCGCTGGCGCTGGGTGCGGACGCGGTCCTCATCGGCCGTCCCTTCGTGAACATGGTGTACGGCGGCGGCTTCGAGGGCGTGCAGGTCTACGTGGACAAGCTGAAGGCCGAGCTGGCCGACACCATGGCCATGTGCAGCGCTCACTGTCTGGCGGACATCAAGCGCTCCATGCTCTACGGCTATTGAGCCGGCACAACAACGATGAAGGACGGGAGCCTGCGGCCCCCGTCCTTTCCTGACGAGGAGTTTTTATGTATCGGGACATGACCCGCGGCGGCATCACCCGCAGCCTGCTGCTGTTCGCGCTGCCCATGATGGTGGGAAGCCTTCTCCAGCAGCTGTATAATGTAGCGGACACTCTCATCGTGGGGCGTGCGCTGGGCCGCGACGCCCTGGCAGCGGTGGGCTCCGCCTTCACGCTGATGACGTTCCTGACCTCCGTGTTTCTGGGGCTGGCCATGGGCGCAGGGGCACTGTTCTCCATCTATCTGGGCCGGAAGGACATGGCGTCTCTGCATCGGGCGGCGGCGCTGGCCCTCTGCCTCATCGGCGGGGTGACGGCGGCGGTGACGGCGCTGGTATACGTCCTGCTGGACCCCATCCTGCGGTTTTTGCAGGTGCCCGATTCGCTGTACGGCGACATGGCCGGTTATCTGCGCATCATTTTTGTAGGGCTGGCGGCCACGTTCCTCTATAACTTCTTCGCCTGCCTGCTGCGCTCGGCGGGCAACTCCGCCGCACCGCTGTGGTTTCTGGGCGGCGCGGCCCTGCTGAACGTGGGGCTGGACCTGCTGTTCGTACTGGTGCTGCGGTGGGGCGTGTCCGGCGCGGCAGCGGCCACGGTGATCGCCCAGTACGCTGCGGGGCTGGGGCTGACGATCTATGCCCTGCTGCGCTGCCGCCACATGCTGCCGCGGCGGGCGGACTTCCGGTTCGACCGGCATATCCTGCGGGAGCTGATGGATCTGTCGCTGCTGACCTGCGCGCAGCAGTCGGCCATGAACTTCGGCATCCTGCTGATACAGCGTCTGGTGGACAGCTTCGGGCCGGTGGTGATGGCGGCCTTTGCCGCCGCCGTGAAGATCGACGCTTTTGCCTACCTGCCGGTGCAGGAGTTCGGCAACGCCTTCTCCACCTTCTCGGCCCAGAACTACGGCGCGGGGCAGTCCGACCGGCTGCGGCAGGGCCTGCGGCAGGCCACGGCGGTGAGCGCCGCCTTCTCCTGCGCCGCAGCGGCGCTGGTGGTGGTATTCGCCCGGCCGCTGATGGGTCTTTTCGTTCAGGCGGGCGATACGGAGGTCATCGCCTGCGGCGTCCGCTACCTCCGCATTGAGGGCACGTTCTACGCCGGTATCGGCTGCCTGTTCCTGTTGTACGGCTTTTACCGCGCCGTGCAGCGGCCCGGCATGAGCGTGGTGCTGACAGTCGTCTCCCTGGGCACCCGCGTGGCTCTGGCCTACGCCCTGGCGGGGCCGGTGGGCGAAGTGGGCATCTGGGCCGCCATCCCCATCGGCTGGTTCCTGGCGGACGCCGCCGGATACGGCTATTACCTGCGGCACCGTAAGGCGCTGCTGACTCCGAGAGCGCAATAAAACGAGGCGCATGCCAATGGCATGCGCCTCGTTCGTCTGTTCGCAGCTTATTGCAGCAGCGCGGGGATGTCCCGCAGGTCCTCCGCCGTCACGTCCACGCTGTCATTGGCGGGCGCGGCCCCCGGACGGCGGTAGTACACGGTCTTCAGTCCGCACCCCCTGCCGCCGGCCATGTCGGAGGTCAAAGAGTCGCCGATGATGGCGGTATCCTCCGGCAGGATAGGCGTCTCACGGCCCTCGTTGACCTGCCGGAACGCCTCATCGAAAAAGAGCTTCGACGGCTTGGACGCGCCGATGCGCTCGGAGATGAAGAACCAGTCGAAGAAGTCCTTCATACCCGCCAGAGCCAGCCGGTGGAGCTGCTGCTCATAGGGGCCGTTGCTGGCGGCGGCCAGCAGATACCTGCCCCGCAGTGCCTCCAGCAGCTCCCGCGCCCCGTTCACGGGGATGGCGCTCTCGTGCAGGGCGGTGCGGAAATATTTCTCGAACACCACGCCGTCGAAGTCCATGTCCAGCGCGGCGAACACGTTGTTCCACCGGATCTTCTCCAGCTCCGGAAACGTCAGGGTGCCCTCCTCGATCTGCCGCCAGAGCTTGTTGTTCTCGCGGTGGAACACATCGTACATCCACGGCTCGTAGGGCCGCAGGCCGAAGTGGGCGAAGCCCTCCTCCATGGTCCGGCGGATGTAGGCGTCAAAATCCAGCAGGGTGTTGTCGATGTCGATCAGAACCAGCTTCATAGCGCTCTCCTTTTCTTTTCGCTGTTTTCAGGATAGCACATCCCACCCTTCTCCGCAAGATGCAGGCGAAAATTTCAAAAACCGGCACATCAGCGCCGCAAAAATCCACCTCTTTTCCCGTATGTGGGTACATTCTGCACAATCGGCCCCGTTTTTTCATCGGAAAGTCTGTTGGTAAATATGCTTGCTTTGCCCCCGCGCCGGTGATATACTCTGCTCTTGCAGCCATATAAAGAAACTGGTGCGCTTTATATAAAAAAAGGAACATTTGGGAGTGAGGAAAGCCGTATGAAAAGCATTGAGATGACCAGCGGGTCTCTGTGGAAAAATATTCTGCTGTTCAGCCTGCCGCTGATGCTGACCCAGGTGCTGGAGGTGCTGTTCAACCTCAGCGACGTGGCCATCGCCGGTAAATATGCCTATAATACCTATGTGGCGCTGGGCGCCGTGGGCTCCACCACCACGCTGGTGTCCCTGTTCACCGGCCTGCTCATCGGCATGGGCGCCGGTGTCAATGTGTCGGTGGCCCGCTGGCTGGGCATCGGCGACAGTGAGAACGTGGAGCGCACCACCCACTCCTCCCTGCTGATCTGTACGGGTGCAGGCGTGCTGGTGTGCCTGATCTGCGCGTTCTTTGCCGAGCCTATGCTGCGCCTGCTGAACACCAAGGAGGAGTTCCTTCCCGGCGCCGTGCTGTACCTGCGTATTTATGCGCTGGGCCTGCCCGGCATCGGCATCTACAACTGCGGCAACGGTATCCTCAGCGCCACCGGCGATACCAAGCGCCCCCTGATCTACCTATCCGTGGCCGGTGTGCTGAACGTCATTCTGAATCTGGTATTCGTCATCGGCTGCCGGATGTCCGCCGAGGGCGTGGCCATCGCCAGCGCCATTGCCCAGTGGGTATCCGCCGTCCTGATCGTCGTCCACCTGCTGCGGCGGAAGGACGCCTGCCGCCTGAGCATGCGGCAGCTGCGGCTCCACAAGGCGGCGGTCAAGCGCATCCTGATGATCGGCGTCCCCTCCGGCCTGCAGAACGCCATCTTCGCCCTGGCCAACCTGTTCGTGCAGGCGGGTCTGAACTCCTTCGACGAGATCACCGTCTCCGGCGCGGCTGCCGCCGCCAACGCCGATACTCTGGTGTTCAACATGATGGCGGCGTTCTACACCGCCTGCGCCAGCTTCGTCAGCCGCAACTGGGGCGCGGGCCATAAGGAGCGTATCCTTAAGAGCTATCACATCTGCATGCTGTACGGCATCTTCACCGGCGCCATTTTTGGCGCGATGATGCTGCTGTTCGGACGGCAGTTCCTGTCCCTGTTCGCCAACGAGCCCGCCGTCATCGACGCCGGCATGGACCGTCTGCGGATCATGGCTTTCTCCTACGCCATAGCCCCGCTGATGGACAACAGCATCGCCGCCTCCCGCGGCATCGGCAAGAGCATCATCCCCACCATCGTGGTCATCATGGGCTCCTGCGTGTTCCGCGTGGTGTGGATCTACACGGTGTTCGCCTACTTCCACACAGTGCCGTCTCTGTACCTGCTGTATATCTTCTCCTGGTTCATCACCGGCGTGGCGGAGTTCTTCTACTTCCGCATCAGCTACAAAAAGAACATCGTGGCCGAGCAGATCTGGTAAAAGCGCAAAAAGAATGACCCGCCGAGGCGGGTCATTCTTTTTTGCCTGTTCACGTCAGCCGATGGTGACGCTGGTATTCTTGGGCAGCTGCTTCTTGGCCTCCTTGGGGATGGACAGCTGCAGGATGCCGTTTTCAAACTTGGCGGTGACATCCTCGGGCTCCACACCATCGCCCACGTAGAACGTGCGGCTGCAAGCGCCGGCGCAGCGCTCCTGACGGATGTACTTGCCCTTCTTATCGGTCTGATCCTTGTCCAGGCCCTTGGCAGCCTGGATGGTCAGATAGCCGTTCTTCAGCTCCACGTTCACCTCGTCCTTGGTGAAGCCCGGCAGGTCCACATCCAGCTCGTAGGTACCCTCCGTCTCGCGGACATCGGTCTTCATCAGGTTCTTGGCGTGCTTGCCGTACAGCGGGTCGCGGCCCTGAGGCACCATCATGCCAAACGGATCAGAAAAGAAATCATCAAACAGGTTCTCACCAAAAATGCTGGGCAACATATGTCATACCTCCATTCGTATCGCGGCGGACCGGGTGGCCGCCGCCCACTATATTACCCTCATTGTATCAACAGTTCCAAACCTCTCCGGCGGGGCCGCTTGCTCGCCCCTCTCTCAAGGTTCGGCTTCATTATAGCGCCGATTTTAGCACTGTCAATAGGAGAGTGCTAATGTTCACAAAAGTAGCAAAGTCTGTTCACAAAATATGCAATAAGTCCCGGATACGCCGGTGTTCAGGAAAAATTTACAGGTTTTTCCGCTGTGCCCTTTGACTTTACAGTACGGCGCGGCTATAATACTTTGAATAATACGTCTGCAAGGAGGCGCTTGTATGAGAGAGGTCAAGACCCCCAAGAAGCCTTTGCTCTACTACTACATTATCGCGATGCTGGTGCTGCTGCTGTTCAACCTGCTGGCTATGCCCTGGCTGACGGAGCACCAGATCCGTGAGGTGGACTACAATACCTTTATCACCATGACGGAGCAGAAAGAGATCGGGCAGGTGGAGATACAGGAGCAGAGCAACCGCATCCTGTTCACCGGCAAGGACAACAAGACCATCTATAAAACGGCCATCGTCCCCGATGACGGGCTGGTGCAGCGTCTGCTGGACGCGGGCATTTCCACCACCGGCGAGGAGGTGGAGCAGACCTCCCTGCTGATGAGCATTCTGGGCTGGGTGCTGCCGCTGATCCTCTTTATCGGCATCGGCCAGCTCATTTCCCGCAATATGGTGAAGAAAATGGGCGGAGACGGCAACTCCATGATGTTCGGCATGGGCAAGTCCAATGCCAAGGTCTACGTCCAGTCCTCCGAGGGCATCCGCTTTGCCGATGTGGCCGGTGAGGACGAGGCCAAGGAGAACCTTCAGGAGGTCGTAAACTACCTCCACGACCCCACCAAGTACAAAGAGATCGGCGCATCCATGCCCAAGGGCATCCTGCTGGTGGGCCCTCCGGGCACCGGTAAGACCATGCTGGCCAAGGCCGTGGCCGGTGAGTCCAACGTGCCGTTCTTCTCCATCTCCGGCTCCGAGTTCGTGGAAATGTTTGTGGGCATGGGCGCTTCCAAGGTGCGTGACCTGTTTACCCAGGCCAAGGAGAAGGCCCCCTGCATCGTGTTCATCGATGAGATCGACGCCATCGGCCAGAAGCGCAGCGGCGGCCAGTACGGCGGCAATGACGAGCGGGAGCAGACCCTGAACCAGCTGCTCACCGAGATGGACGGCTTTGAGGGCAACAACGGCGTCATCATTCTGGCGGCCACCAACCGCCCCGAGTCTCTGGACCCCGCGCTGACCCGTCCGGGCCGCTTCGACCGCCGCGTGCCGGTGGAGCTGCCGGATCTGAAGGGCCGCGAGGATATTCTGAAGGTCCACGCCAAGAAGATCAAAATCGCCGAGGATGTGGACTTCAACAAGGTGGCCCGCATGGCCTCCGGCGCTTCCGGTGCAGAGCTGGCCAACATCGTCAATGAGGCCGCCCTCCGCGCCGTCCGTGACGGACGCCGCTTCGCTACCCAGGCGGACCTGGAGGAGAGCATTGAGGTGGTCATCGCCGGCTATCAGAAGAAGAACGCCATCATGACCGACCATGAGAAGAAGGTCGTGTCCTACCACGAGATCGGCCACGCGCTGGTGGCGGCCCTGCAGACCCACTCCGCGCCGGTGCAGAAGATCACCATCGTGCCCCGCACCTCCGGCGCGCTGGGCTACACCATGCAGGTGGAGGAGGGCAACCATTATCTGATGACCAAGGAGGAGATGGAGAACAAGATCGCTACCCTCACCGGCGGCCGTGCCGCCGAGGAGACGGTGTTCGGCTCCATCACCACCGGTGCCTCCAACGACATTGAGCAGGCCACCAAGCTGGCCCGCGCCATGATCACCCGCTACGGCATGAGCGATGATTTCGGCATGGTGGCGCTGGAGGCCGTGACCAACCAGTATCTGGGCGGCGACACGTCCCTGGCCTGCTCCGCCGATACCCAGACGAAGATCGACCAGCAGGTGGTAGCTCTGGTGAAGCAGCAGCACGAGAAGGCGCTGAAGATCCTCACCGATAACCGCGGCAAGCTGGACGAGCTGGCCAAGCATCTGTATGAAAAGGAGACCATCACCGGCGAGGAGTTCATGCGCATCCTCAACGCCTGACGGAGGAAGGAGACCCCCATGGCCCGCACCATCGAGATCACCGATTTTGCTGCGCCGGAGCTGGATGTTTATGCCCGCGCTACGGAAAACCAGCTGGTAAACCGCGCAGACCCCGCCAACGCGTTGTTCATTGCCGAAAGCCCGCTGGTCATCGGGCGGGCGCTGGACGCGGGCTGCCAGCCGGTGTCGTTCCTCATGGAGCCCCAGCACATTTCCGGCAAGGGCGCGGAAATCCTGGCCCGCTGCGATGCGGACATTCCCGTCTATACCGCGCCGCTGGAGGTACTGACGCAGCTCACCGGTTTCCACCTGACACGCGGCATGCTGTGCGCCATGCGGCGGCCGGCACTGCCCTCCGTGGCGGAGGTCTGCGCCGGAGCGCGGCGCATCGCCGTGCTGGAAAACGTGATGAATCCCACCAATGTGGGGGCCATTTTCCGGTGCGCGGCGGCGCTGGGCATGGACGCGGTGCTGCTGACCCAACAGGGCAGCGACCCGCTGTACCGGCGGGCGTCCCGCGTCAGCATGGGCAACGTGTTTCTGGTGCCGTGGACGTATCTGCCGGAGGAGGGCGACTGGACGGGGACGCTCCGCGAAATGGGCTTCGTCACGGCAGCCATGGCGCTGCGGCAGGACTCTCTGCGGCTGGACGATCCCCGTTTGCTGGGCGCCGAAAAGCTGGCCGTGGTGCTGGGCACCGAGGGCGATGGGCTGGCGGACGGCACCATCGCGCAGTGCGACTATACGGTGATGATCCCCATGACCCACGGAGTGGACAGTCTGAATGTGGCGGCGGCCAGCGCCGTGGCCTTCTATCAGCTGGGGCTTCAATGCCGCGACAAGTAAAAAAGAGTCCCGCAGCAATGCTGCGGGACTCTTTTTTCCGGATTTTTACAGACCCAGCGCGGCCTTCAGGGCGTCCACGCGGTCGGTCTTTTCCCAGGACACGCCCAGATCCTCGCGGCCCATGTGGCCGTAGGCCGCCAGCTGGCGGTAGATGGGCTTGCGCAGGTCCAGATCGCGGATGATGGCGGTGGGGCGCAGGTCAAAGACCTTCTCCACAGCGGCCTCCAGCTTGTCATCGGCCACCACGCCGGTGCCGAAGGTCTCCACCAGCACGCTGACGGGACGGGCCACGCCGATGGCGTAGGCCAGCTGCACCTGGCACTTCCGGGCGAGACCCGCGGCCACCACGTTCTTGGCCACCCAGCGGGCGGCGTAGGCCGCAGAGCGGTCCACCTTGGTGGGGTCCTTGCCGGAGAAAGCGCCGCCGCCGTGAGGAGCGCTGCCGCCGTAGGTGTCCACAATGATCTTGCGGCCGGTGAGGCCGGTGTCGGCGGCGGGGCCGCCGTTGACGAAGCGGCCGGTGGGGTTGACGTAGATCTTGGTCTCATCGTCCAGCAGGTCGGCGGGAACGGTGGGCTTGATGACCAGCTCGATCATGTCCTTGCGGATCTGCTCCAGAGACACGTCGGGGCTGTGCTGCGTAGACAGGACCACGGTGTCCACGCGGATGGGGGCGCCGTCGTCACCGTACTCCACGGTGATCTGGGTCTTGCCGTCGGGACGCAGGTAGTCCACCAGACCCTGCTTGCGCACGTCGGTCAGGCGCTTGGCCATCTTCTGGGCGATGGAGATCGCCAGTGGCATCAGCTCCGGCGTCTCGTCGCAGGCGTAGCCGAACATCATGCCCTGGTCGCCGGCGCCGTTGTCCAGCTCGCTCTCGCCCTTGGCCTTGGCCTCGTAGCTCTTGTCCACGCCCAGCGCGATGTCGCTGGACTGCTCGTCGATGTTGGTGATAACGGCGCAGGTGTTGCCGTCAAAGCCGTACTGGGAGCGGTCGTAGCCGATGTCCAGCACCACCTGACGGGCGATCTTGGGGATATCCACGTAGCAGCTGGTGGTGATCTCGCCCATGATGTGGATCAGGCCGGTGGAGGCGCAGGTCTCGCAGGCCACGCGGCCATTGGGGTCCTGGGCGAAGATGGCATCCAGCACCGCATCGGAGATCTGGTCGCAGATCTTATCGGGATGCCCCTCAGTAACGGATTCGGAAGTAAACAGATGTCTTGCCATGATAAATTTCTCCTTTCTTTTGGGAACACGCAATAAAAAAGCGCTCTGTCCGAACCGACAGAGTGCTGAAGCTTTCTTGCCTTCCCTCATCTTTCGATTCGTTCGCCGGATTTGGCACCTTGAAAAAACAGGTTGCCGTGGCTTCATCGGGCCGGTCCCTCCGCCACTCTTGATAAGGTATTCACTTGTACGCATATCATAGCACATTTTTCGCGGTTGTCAATAGATTTCCCGCAAAAACCGCAAATTATCCACTTTCCGGAAACTTTTTTATTGTTCAAAAAAATGACATGACTTTTTTCGTCCTATGCGCTACAATAGGCGTTACTTGAATTGATACAGGAGGACGTTCCCCTTGAAAAAGCTCTATGACGGGGTGCAGCGCTTCTGCGCCGCCCACCCCCGCTTTGGTATTCCCAATCTGATGCGCGTCATCGTCATCGGCAACGCGGCGGTGTATATCCTGTCCATGCTGACAATGTACACCAATCCCGCCGCGCTGGACTTTCTCAAATTCAACCTGAACGGTCTGCTCCACGGCGAGATCTGGCGCATCGTGACATTCATCTTCTATCCCAGCGCCAGCTCCCCGCTGATGCTCATCATCAGCCTGTACTTTTACTACTGGATCGGCTCGACACTGGAGCAGCAGTGGGGCACCGCCAAGTTCAATCTCTACTACTTCAGCGGTATGCTCCTGACGGTGATCGGCGCCATTCTGGCCAGCCTTATCACCGGCAACAACTTCATCAGCGTGGCGGGCACCACCTACGTGAACCTGTCCATGTTCTTCGCCTTCGCCATGCTGTTTCCCGACACCACGGTGCTGTTCATGTTCTTCCTGCCCGTGAAGATGAAGTGGCTGGCGTATCTGGACGGTGCGCTGTTCGCCTTCGACATCATCCGCGCCATTGGCCAGCACAACTGGGCAGGCGTGGTGCTGCCGGTGGTGGCGCTGCTGAACTTCGCCGTGTTCATCTGGCCGGAGGTACACTATCTGGCCAACCGCACCAGGCAGCAGTACAGCCCCAGGACCGTGCAGTTCAAGCAGGCGGTAAAGCAGCAGGAGAAGGAAAAGGGCTATCACCACAAGTGCGCCGTGTGCGGCCGCACCGACACCGACTACCCCGATCTGCAGTTCCGCTATTGCAGCAAGTGCGCGGGCTACCACTGCTTCTGTCAGGATCACATCTTCAACCACGTACACTTCACCGAGGAGTGAGTGCAAAGCGCCCTCCGGCCTGTTGGCCGGAGGGCGCTTTTTTGTTTATTCACGCTCCGCCGCGCCGCTGACGATGTGGTAGTAGGCATTGGAGGTCAGCTTATAGGCCAGCGTATACAGCAGGGCGAAGGCCACGTAGCTGACGACGGTGGTGCCGATGAGCAGCGAGGTGTTGCTGAGGTTGAACAGCAGCAGGAGCTTGTGGATGAAGGGGAAGGCGAAGCACAGGTGGACACCGGACAGTGCCATGGGCAGGAAAAACACGGTGAGCAGCTGGGAGTTGATGCTGCGGCGGATGTCCTGCTTCGTCATGCCCACCTTCTGCATGATGGCGAAGCGGCTCTGGTCCTCGTAGCCCTCGCAGACCTGCTTGTAGTAGATGATGGAGACGGCGGCCAGTGAGAACACCACGCTGAGCATGATACCCAGAAAGAACAGGCCGCCGTAGGCGCCGTAGAAGTCGCTGCGGTTGGCCGCCAGAGACTCCACCTCCCAGCCGGTGGTGAGTCCGGTCTCCGCGTAGACGTTGTACAGGGCCAATTCCAGCGCGTCCGTCAGGTTCGCAGGCACGCCGTCCGTCCCATAGGAGGCGGAGCCGCTGTGCTGCGCGTCGTCAGGCAGGTCACTGTCGAACTGGTAGTACCAACGAAGCTGGACGGAGAGGTCGCTGTTGGCGGACAGATCCAGCAGCAGCCGGGCGGCGCTTTCGAAGGCGGGCACCACCACGTAGAGGGACGGGGTGACATCGGCGGCGGAGGCCCCATTGACGGCGCAGCGGTCCAGCAGGGACTTCACGCGCCATGTGGTATCGCCCACGGTGAACTGCGGGGCCGTGTAGGTCATGCGGTGGCCGTAGACGTAGACCTCGCCGTCCGACAGCGTCAGCTCCGTGCCCGTAAGGGCGTTGTAGTCCGGCAGAGAGATCAGGGTCACGCGGGTCATCTCCGAAGCCGGGCCGCCGCTGTCGCTGGCGCTGCGCAATGCGCCATCCGGCGTCAGTATGCCGTAGAGCCATGCGGCGCGGTAATCCTGCACATTGTCGCGGGAGGAGCCCATAGCGTCCGCGGCGTCCGCCACGGCGGCGCGGAGGATGTCCAGATGCGCTTCGTCCATCTGGTCCAGCCGGTCGCCGAAATAGCACTCCACGCCGATGTCACGGGGGTAGCGCTGGTGCAGGGCATCCTCCACGCCGTAGTACATGCAGGTGGTGGAGGAGAGCATCACCAGCACCATGGTGGCCAGCACGCAGATGCTGGCAAGACCCGCGCCGTTGCGCTTCATGCGGTAGGCCATGGAGGAGACGGACACGAAGTGGCGGGGCTGATAGTAGTAGCGGGGGTTCTTCTGGAGCATGCGGCACAGGGCCACGGAACCGGTGATGAACAGCAGGTACGTGCCCACAATGACCATGATGACCGCCACGAAGAACCAAGTCAGTGCCTCCAGCGGCTCGCGGATGGACACGGCCAGCCAGTACGCGCCGCCCAGCAGGGCGATGCCCAGCACGGCCAGTGCCCACCTGGCGCGGGGCGGCTTCTCGCCTACGGACTCGCTGCGCAGCAGGGCCACGGCGCTGACGCGGTGCAGCTCCCACAGGGAGCGCAGGAAGATCAGGGCGTGGATGGCGGCGAACAGGCCCAGCGTCACGAGCAGCGAGGGGATGCTGACGGTGAAGGTGTAGGCGATCTGAAGATGAAGGAGATTCAGCAGGGCCGCCTCCGCCAGCTTGGACAGCAGAATGCCCAGCGCCAGGCCGATGAGGGTGGTGGCGCCGCAGGAGAGCAGCGTCTCCCACAGCAGGACGCGGGCGATGTTGCCCTTGCCCATACCCAGCACGTTGTATAGGCCAAACTCCCGGCTGCGGCGGCGAATCAGGAACGAATGGGTGTAAAAGAGGAAGATCAGGGCGAAAAAAGCGATGACCATGCTGCCGAGGCTCATGATCAGGGCCGTGCTGCGGCCGCCGGACATCTGAGGCAGCACAGAGGACACCGACAGGCCCATGAGGATGTAGAACACGGCGGTGACGCCGGTGCAGGTCAGCAGGTACGGCAGGTACAGCCGGCGGTTCTGCTTCATGCCCGTCCACGCCAGACGGGGGTAAAATCCGCGGTTCATCGTGCGTCACCGCCTGCCTGCAGCATGGTCAGGGTGTCGGAGATGACCTGATAGAAGCCGGCGTCGCTGCTGTCGCCGCGGTAGACCTGATGGAATACCTCGCCGTCCTTGATGAACAGCACGCGGCCGGCGCGGCTGGCCGCCTTGACGGAGTGGGTGACCATGAGGATGGTCTGGCCCCGGCGGTTCACATCGCCGAACAGCGTCAGGAGTTCATCGGTGGCCCGGGAGTCCAGTGCGCCGGTGGGCTCGTCCGCCAGCAGCAGGCGGGGCTGGGTGATAAGTGCGCGGGCCACGGCGGCGCGCTGCTTCTGGCCGCCGGACACCTCGTAGGGGTACTTTTTCAGCAGGTCCGCGATGCCCAGCTGGTCCGCCAGAGGACGCAGGCGGTCACGCATCTCGCTGTACGGGCGGCCCGCCAGCACCAGCGGCAGATAGATGTTGTCCTCCAGCGAGAAGGTATCCAGCAGGTTGAACTCCTGAAACACGAAGCCCAGATGGTCACGGCGGAAGGCGGCGGCATCCGCCTCCTTCACGGCGGACAGGTCACGTCCGTCCAGACGCACCGTGCCGGCAGTGGGGGTATCCAGCGCCGCCAGAATGTTCAGCAGCGTGGTCTTGCCGGAGCCGGATTCGCCCATGATGGCCACATATTCGCCCTGCTCCACCGTGAACTCCACGTTGTGCAGGGCCTCCACGCGGCTGCCGCCGAAGCGGGTGGTATACACCTTGCGCAGACCGCTGACTTCCAGAATCGACATAAAAACGACCTCCTTTTGTTTGCAGGTCACAGTATAGCAGGGGCGGGAAACGGCTGCCATAGCGTTGGCTTACATTTCCCGCCCGTATTCTAACAGAATTGTAAGATTTCAGACGCTCACTCCAGAGGGCCGGTGCGGCGGCTCAGGTCCAGACGCAGCACGGTGCCCTCCCCTGCCGCAGACGATGCGGTGATGGTATGCCCCAGGTCGCGGCAGATGCGGCGGCAGAGGTACAGGCCGATACCGCTGGCCTGCCGGTAGGTGCGGCCGTTGCGGCCGGTGTAGCCGCGATCGAAGATGCGGGGCAGATCCTCCGCCGTGATGCCGATACCGGTGTCGCGGATGCAGAGGGTGGCAGGGGCCTCCGCGTCGATGGTGATGCCGCCGCCCTCCGGCGTGTATTTCAGGGCGTTGGACAGCACCTGCTCCACCACGAAGCCCAGCCACTTCTCGTCTGTCACCACCGACAGATGCAGCGGCTCATAGTGCAGGGTGAGCTTACGGTCGATGAATTCCCCCGCGAATTTCCGCAGGCTCTGGCGGATGATGCCGTCCAGATCGCAGGCGCGGATCACAAAGTCGCTGGTCCCCTCGTCCAGGCGCAGGTACATCAGCACCATGTCCACGTACTGCTCGATGCGCAGCAGCTGGCTCATGAGCCGGCGGGCATTGGGGGTGTCGTCCGGCTGGAGGGTCAGGCGCATGGCGGCGATGGGGGTCTTGATCTGATGGACCCAGGCGGTGTAGTAGTCCACCATCTCCCGATAACGGGCGGCGTCGGCCGTCTCCCGCTCCGATGCGGCGCGGCGCAAGGCGGCGATGGCGGCCATGCAGTCGCCCTCCTCAATGGAGGCGGGTTCCGGCAGGTCCATGAGCTGGGCGTTAGCCGCCGTCTGGAGCTCCGAGAGCTTCCGGTGGCGGCGGAGGGTACGGGTATAGTCCCAGACTGCGGCGGCCAGACACAGCAGCAGGCTCAATAACGCAGGGTAGGCCACTGCCGCCAGCGGCAGGCCATACAGAGCAAAGCTGGCCGCCAGCAGGCCCCAGCTCAGGATGAGCAGTAATATCGCCAGACGGTGCTGGCGGAGATATCGTCCGAAAAATTTCATAGGTCTCCTTATGTCAGTCCTGCGCCACCAGATAGCCCACGCCGTGGCGGGTGGTGATGAAATCCTCCAGCCCCGAGGCGGCCAGCTTCCTGCGCAGGCGGTTGACGTTGACCGTCAGGGTATTCTCGTCCACGAAGCTGTCCGTCTCCCACAGGGTCTGCATCAGCTTTTCACGGCTGACCACCTGTCCCGCCCGCTCCATAAGGCACAGCAGGATGCGGTACTCGTTTTTCGTCAGGTCGACGGACGCGCCGCCGTACTCCAGCTTCTGCACGTCCGTGCGCAGGCGGGCCCCGCGGCACACCGGCACCGGCGGCTGCACCGAAAAGTCGTAGGTGCGGCGCAGCAGGGCCTGCACCTTGGCCATCAGCACGTTCCGGTCAAAGGGCTTGGCGATGAAATCGTCGGCGCCCATGTTCATGGCCATGACGATGTTCATATTGTCCGCCGCCGAGGACAGGAAGATGATGGGCACGCGGCTGGTGCGGCGGATCTGGCGGCACCAGTGGTAGCCGTCGAAAAACGGCAGAGAGATGTCCAGCAGAATGAGGTGCGGGCCGTAGGCCGCGGCCTCCTCCGCCACGCGGCGGAAATCCGAGACGCAGCGGGCCTCCAGCGCCCAGGACTCCGCCTGTTCACAGACGGCCTGCGCGATAGCGGCGTCGTCCTCCACGATGAAAATACGGTACATGGCGCTCCCCTCCCCTGCTTCTTCGCTGCCAGTTTATTATACCCGACAGGAGGGCCGGTGGCAAGCCGCCGGAGCTTACGACTTTTTTAATTTTTGGGGTTGACAGCAAACTGTGTTATTCGTATAATACAGTTAACGACCGTATTACACAGCTAATACAGTTTCACAGAAAGGAGGCGAGGCGCGTGATCTCATTTCAGGACTTCCGACAGACGGACGACACCCCCATCTATCTCCAGATCGTCCGATACATCCAGCAGGGGCTGGCGGCAGGCGCCATACAGGACGGCGACGAGCTGCCGTCGCGGCGGGTGGTGTCGGCGCTGCTGGCAGTGAATCCCAACACCGTGCAGAAGGCTTTCAAGCTGCTGGAGGACGAGGGGCTGGCCACGTCCCGTGCCGGAGCCAAGAGCTGTATCCAGGCGTCGCCGCAGCAGATCGAAGCCCTGCGGCAGGCGATGCTGGAGACGGAGATGCAGGCCATGGTGGACGCGGCACGGCACATGGGGCTGAGCCGCGAGGAGGCCCACCGCCTGCTGGACGCACTGTATGACAAGGAGGGAGCGGAGGTATGAGAAAGCATTTATCCGTACTGGGGCTGGCGGCCCGAGGCGCGGTGGGCCGCATACTGCTCATCACGGTGCTGACGGCGGCACTGGCAGGCGCGCTGCTGTATCTGGTGCCGGCGCAGACGCCCAGCCAGTCCACGGTATATCCCGACGGGGAGGTCGTGGAGACATATACTCCCAGCGACTACTGTTATCTGCCATCCCGCACCGGCGCCACGGTGGTGTGTGCCGTGGGACTGGCGGGTGTGATGGCGGTGCTGAGTCTCAACGGCTGCGGCTACGGAACAAAGACGGATCTGACCATGCGGCGGCTGCGCATCGGCGAGGGCGCGGCCAACCTGTGGTGGATGGCGCTGAACGCCGTGTGCCTGCTGTTCTACTGGGCGGTGATGGCGGCGGTGACGGTGCTGGTATTGCAGCTGCGCATCCGGAACATCGTACCGGACAACGCATTATACACGCCCGGGCGGCAGACGCTGCTGCTGGCGGTGTATGCCAGCAGCTTCCTGCACCATCTGATGCCTGTGCGGGACACGCTGGTGTGGGCGGAGGACGGACTGCTGCTGGCGCTGTGCGCCGCGGCGGCGGCGCGGTTCTCCCAGGCCCAGCGCCGGGGGAAATTCAGCATCGCGCCTATTGCGGCGCTGGCACTGACCATCGGCGGCTTCTTCCCACGGATGGGAGCTGCCTCCACATTCATATGGGCTTTTGTGGCCGCAGCGGGCGCGGGACTCTGCGTGGTGCTGCTGCAGAAAGGAGAGACGGAGGATGCCGAAAAACAGGACTTCCGCGTGCGGCAGGATGCTTGAGCACGTCCTGCCCCCCAACGTACCGGCGGACACCATGCAGGGCATCATCATCGGCAGTCTGGCCATCGGCGCACTGACGGCTGCCATCGACTTCACCGTGCATTACGCCGCGACCTACCGCGGCATGTTCTACTGGGACGGACGGCTGATGGACACGGCGCTGATGGGCCCCTTCTCCGCCTATGTGGAGCCGGTGGTCATCGTGTTCGGCGTGGTGGTGCTGCTGGCGCTGCTGTCGTCTGTGATGCTGTACAGCTCCTATTATCTGGGCGGGCGCAGCATCTACCTGATGCGCCGTCTGCCCGATGGGCGGCAGACCCTGCGGCGGCAGGTGTGGACCGCGCCGCTGGTCTGGGCGGTGTGCGCCGTGGCCGCGGCGGCGGTGGTGCTGGGGCTGTGCTATCTGGCGTGGCGGTTCATCACGCCGGAGCAGTGCATTCCCACGGCGGAGAATATCCAGCGGGTCATGAACGCCATTGCCGCGTCGCCCTATGCGCACTACTACGGTTAAGGAGGGATCACATATGCTTGAGATCAGCCATATCAGCAAGAAATACGGTTCCAAGGAGGCGCTGCACGATGTGTCCCTGACGCTGCCACAGGGGCAGATCGTGGGGCTGTTCGGCGAGAACGGCGCGGGCAAGACCACGCTGATGAAGTGCGTGCTGGGTCTTGTGCGGCACGAGGGCACCGTGACGCTGGACGGCACCGCCATCGACCGCACCAACATCGACCGGCTCAGCTTTGCCACCTGCGAGCACTCGTTTTTCCCCGGGCTGACGGCGGCGGCCCATCGGGACTTCTACGCCGCCCACTTTCCCCGCTTCAACGACAAGCGGTTCCATGGGCTGATGGAGTTTTTCTCCTTACCCATGGACAAAAAGCTGCGCAGCTTCTCCGCCGGTATGCAGAACCAGTTCGAGGTCATCATGGCGCTGTCGCAGGGGGCGGACTACATCCTGATGGATGAGCCATTCGCCGGAAACGACATCTTCAACCGCGAGGACTTCTACAAGGTGCTGCTGGGTATCCTGACGGAACGGGAGACGGTGCTTTTGAGCACCCACCTCATCGAGGAGGTGAAGGACTGCATCTCCCGGGCCGTACTCATCCGCGAGGGCGGCATCGTGGGGGACTGCTCCGCCGAGGAGCTGGAGGAGTCCGGCAGAGACCTGATGGGCTATATCAAGGAGACATATCACTACCGGCCGGAGCGTGTCAGTCAGGCACTGGATGCCCTGACGGACGGAGAGGAGGGCGAGGACACATGAAACAGAGCCTTGCGGCTGCGGCGGCCATGCTGGTGCTGGCGGCGGCGGTACTGACGGCGGCCAATACGGCGCTGGACGCCACCGCCGTGCCGATGCCCTACACCGCCGTCCTCTCCCACGGCGACGCCGCAGCGGCGGAGGGCCTGCGCTTCCGCACCGCCGCGCGGTTCGGCAGCTGCCTGCGGTGGGACACGGTGTACGACGTGGGGGCCAATACGTGGGAGTCGGAGGAGTCCTTTGCCGTGCGGGTCTACAACAACGCCTACACCCAGTATGACGATGTAGCGGATCCTCCATCGTGGGAGAGCTTCAACACGCGGTACATCAATGCGGCGATCCGGCGGGAGGATGCGCTGGGTGCGCACCTGCGGCAGGCCGCGGAGGCCCGGAATCGTGAGAACGGCTACGAAAGCAGCTACACCGAGCGGGTGATGCTGCGGGAGTACTATGAGGCGTATCCCCTGTACCTGGCGTCCGATGCGCACAGCGTGGGGCAGCTGTTTGACGACTACAGCGACTACGATGAGCTGACGTTCCCCATGTTCGACAGGCTGCGCATCCCGGTGGGGGATGCGGACTGGATGGAGCCCAGCGTTGTTACCGGCTCCTCTGGAAAGATGTATCTCACGGGCGACACGCGGCTGCGCACGCAAAACCGGTTCACGCCGCTGTCGCTGGGGTGCGAGAGCGGTACGTTGGTGACGGTGGGCTTTTCCCCCGACGCGGAACCCCAGGCGGAATGGGCGCCGGAGGGCTTCGGGCTGTGGTACATCCCGTTCATCAAGGAGAGCGGCACCAGCCGGGCCGGAGGCGGCTACACCTACACGCGGGTGGATGCGGACAATGCGCAGCTGGTGTGTGAGCTGGACATCGCCGCGCAGCGGGTGATAGGCTTGCAGTACAGCGGCGACCGGTCAGAGGTGCTGCTGACCACCGCTGAGGACGGTCAGTACGTGCTGCGCATTCTGGACGCGGCGGACTTCCGCTGCAAGCAGATCGTCCCGCTGGTGGAGGTGGGCGAGCTGCTGCACTGGGAGGGCACCGTCGGCACCGGGGCCGGTTTTGCCTATCAGGAGAGCCGGTCGGACTACCCCACCGTGACCTATCACAGTGAGGACGACCTGCTGGTGGCCGCTGCGGGCAAGACGCTGGTGGTGCTGCTGCCGGAGGGCGGCGGCTGGGCCGTGGAGTTCACCACGCCGCTGCTGTGGCCCACATGGCAGGACGATGGAACGCTGGACTGGGACGCGGCTATGCTGACGGACGCTGCGGACGCGTGGTACTACGGCAGCTCCACCATCGATCTGACGGACGAGGTGGACCGCATGCCCATGTGCTGGCAGGACGGGAAGCTGGCGCTGGCCGCCAACGACTACAGCGGCGAGCAGACGCTGGTGGAGGTCTACGACCGGACGGGGCTGCGGTACGGTGCGCTGCTGGACGCGGGGCTAAGTGCGCAGGAGCGCTCCAGCTTCGGCTTCAGCGCGGCGCGGGAGTATCCCGAGCTGGCCTGGGAATAAACAAAAAAGCAGCCCTCCGGCACTTCTGAAGTGTCGGAGGGCTGCTTTTTCTGCTGATTTTGGGGCGTTATTCCACGGTGACGCTTTTGGCCAGATTGCGGGGCTTGTCGATGTCGCAGCCACGGGCCAGGGCGATGTAGTAGGCCAGCAGCTGCAGGGGCACCACGCCCAGCTGGGGCAGGAGCATGGTCTCCGTCTCCGGCACGGTGAGGACGCGGGCCACGCGGCTGTGCATCCGCTCCGCGCCGGTCTCGGTGGTCAGGGCCAGCACCCGGGCGCCCCGGGCCTGCACCTCCACCACGTTGCTCATGGCCTTGTCGAACAGGGGCATATACGTGGCGGCGGCGATCACCGGCGTGCCCTCCTCAATAAGGGAGATGGTACCGTGCTTCAGCTCGCCGGAGGCGTAGGCCTCGGAGTGGATATACGAAATTTCCTTCAGTTTCAGGCTGCCCTCCAGCGACAGGGCGTAGTCCAGATTGCGGCCGATGAAGAAGATCTGCTCATGGCCCGCCAGCTCCCGAGCCGCGGCCTGTATCTCCGCGGTGTCGGAGAGGATATGGGCCATCTGGGCGGGCAGGGCCTCGATGCCCTGCACCATGGCGGTGTAGGTGTCGAAGTCCACGGTGCCTAAAATATCGCCGAAGTACAGGCCCAGCAGGTTCAGCACCACCATCTGGGTGCTGTACGCCTTGGTGGTGGCCACGGCGATCTCCGGCCCCGCCCAGGTGTACAGCACGTCGTGGGACTCCCGGGCGATGGAGGAGCCCACCACGTTGACGATGGACAAAATGCGGGCGCCGCGCTTCCTGGCCTCCCGCAGGGCGGCCATGGAGTCCAGCGTCTCGCCGGACTGGCTGATGACGATGACCAGGTCGCCCTTGCCCACGATGGGGTCGCTGTAACGGAACTCGGAGGCCAGGCTCACCTCCACGGGGCGGCGGAGCAGGCGCTCCAGCACGTACTTGCCCACCATGCCCACGTGGTAGCTGGAGCCGCAGGCCACGATGCACACGCGGCCCAGCTCCCGTATCTCACGATCCGTCATGGTCAGGTCGCTGAGCACCACGCGGCCGTCCCGGATGCGGCCGGTGATGGCGCGGGCGATGGCGTCGGGCTGCTCGTAGATCTCCTTGAGCATGAAGTGGTCGTAGCCGCCTTTTTCCGCAGCGTCCACATCCCAGTCGATGTGGTGATGCTCCTTTTCGATGGGGCGGCGGCGCTCGTCATAGATGCGGATGCCGCCGCATGTGACGATGGCCAGCTCGCCGTCGTCCATGTACACGATATCTCGTGTGTGGCGCAGCAGCGCCGTCACGTCGGAGGCGATGAAGTTCTCTCCGTCGCCGTAGCCCAGCAGCAGCGGCGCGTCCTTGCGGGCGGCAATGAGCCGGTCCGGCGCGTCGGCGCAGACGATGCCCAACGCGTAAGCGCCCTCCACGGCGGAGAGCATGCTGTTCACTGCCTCGAACACGTCGCGGCTGGCGGCGTAATAGTAGTCCAGCAGCTGGGCCACCACCTCCGTGTCCGTCTCGGAGCGGAAGGTGTAGCCCTTGGCGGTGAGCTGGGCGCGGAGCAGGGCGTAGTTCTCGATGATGCCGTTGTGGACAACGGCGAACAGGCCGCTCTGGCTGACCTGGGGATGGGCATTGATGTCGTTGGGCTCGCCATGGGTGGCCCAGCGGGTATGGCCCACGCCCAGCGTACCGGTGAGGGTGCGGCCCTCCTCCGTCAAATCGGCCAGCGCCTGCAGGCGGCCTCTGGTCTTGCAGACCTGCAGGCCCTCGGGGCCGCAGACAGCCATGCCCGCCGAGTCGTAGCCGCGGTACTCCAGACGGCGCAGGCCGTCCAGCAGGATGGGGGCGGCTTCCTGCGTGCCCACGTATCCCACGATTCCACACATATTTGATTTTCCTCCTGAAAGATATGATCTCTGTCGGAAGAACAAACGCGCAGACCATTTGTGTCTTCGCATCCGGTCACAGCCCCTCTGTTTTGCGGTCGCCCGCATATTTATGAGCTGTGTGCGCATCCGGACGATGCGGAGGAGCATCCGCCGAATTTTCGATCGCTCCCCACCTCGTTATCCCACGGCGGCGGAAAAGAAAAATATCCGCCGGCCTGCCGGCGAGAGATTTTTCGTCAAGACAAGGCGCAGAAGCGCAGGAATACTTTCTGTATTTCCAGCTTTTGCAACGATGTATTGGCGGAAAATATCCGCCGGCGCGTGGGAGCATGGCGCTTGTGTCGGAACCTGTGTCCGAATCCTCCCTTCACATTCTGCGTATCTATGCAAACGCTGCGGGCGGCATATTTCCGGCCCGCAGGGGCATACTGAGAGAAATACCCTATGGAAAGGGCGTGTATCGCTTGGCAACTGCGTTTTTCCGCACCATCATCCTGTACCTGCTGCTGATCGCGGGTCTGCGGCTCAGCGGCAAGCGGCAGATCGGTGAGCTGGAGCCCATCGAGCTGGTGCTGACGCTGCTGATCTCCGATCTGGCGTCGGTACCCATGCAGGACTTCGGGCTGCCGCTGCTCAACGGCGTGGTGCCCATTCTGGCACTGATCGCGCTGTCCACCCTGTTCAGCTGCGCCAGCCTGCGGAACGTGCGGTTCAGGTCGCTGGTATGCGGCGAGCCGGCGCTGGTCATCAGGGATGGCCGCATCCGGCAGGAGGTGATGCACCACAACCGCCTGACGCTGGACGAGCTGATGGAGGAGCTGCGGGGGCAGGGCGTGCTGGACATCAACACCGTGAAGTACGCGGTGCTGGAGACCAGCGGACACCTGTCGGTGCTGCTGCGGGCCGACCGGCAGCCGCTGACGGCGCAGCAGATGGCGGCTGCCGTGGAGGATGACGTGCTGCTGCCCACGGTGGTCATCAACGACGGCCGCGTCATGGCGGAAAACCTGCGGCAGGCCGGCCGGGATGAGAACTGGCTGCGGCAGCAATTGCAGAAGCGGAAAATAAAGCATCCCCGGGACGTGTTCCTCCTGTCCGTGGACGAGGGCGGCAACGTGGTATGCCAGCTGAAGGAGGACGCACGATGAAAGCCATACGCATCCCTGTTTTCGTGCTGGCGGTGCTGCTGGCGTTCTCCGTGTGCAACGCCGTACACCTCACCCGCCGGTGCGCGCTGTGGCAGGCGGAGCTGGCGGAGGCTGACCGTGCGGCGGCCATGGGCGACACGGAGGCCGCCGGTGCGGCGCTGGCGCGGCTGGAGGCCCTGTGGCAGGCCGATCAGGCGTATCTGCACATCGTGGTGTCCCACGAGGACATCCACGACGCGGAGGCGCTTTTGCAGCGGGCCGCGCTGCTGTGCGGCATAGGGAACGACGAACTGCGCCCCGCGCTGGCGGAGCTGCGGGCCGCCATGAGCATGGTGGCGGAGACACAGCAGATCAGCGCGAAGAATATCCTGTGACTTACTTCTCGCTGAGGAGCTTATTCAGCTCGCTCATGAAGGTGTTGATGTCCTTGAACTGGCGGTAGACGGAGGCGAAGCGGACGTAGGCCACCTCGTCGGCCTTCTTCAGCTTCTCCATGACCTTCTCGCCGATGACCTCGGTGCTGACCTCGCGCTCCAGCGCGTTCTGCAGCTCCTGCTCGATCTCCAGTGCCATGCGCTCCATGTCCGCCACGGGGACGGGGCGCTTTTCGCAGGACCGCTGGATACCCCGCAGCACCTTGCTGCGGTCGAAACTCTGGCGGGAGCCGTCCTTCTTGATGACCACCATGGGCAGGCTCTCCACCGTCTCGTAGGTGGTGAAGCGCTTCTCGCAGGCCAGGCACTCCCTGCGGCGGCGGATGCTGCTGCTCTCGTCAGCGGGGCGGGAGTCCACGACCTTGCTCTCTTTGTATCCGCAATAGGGACATCTCATATGTTGACCCTCCTGATCTTGCGGCAAAATACCGCTGGATGGCAACAGTATAGCATAAATCTGCCGGATGTGGTAGAGGGCAGCGCGATTTTTTTACGGGCGCTTATCGCGGCGGCAGCTGCGGCGTCCAGCCGCCGGAAAAGGTGTAGAGGACGGTGCGGCGGCCCTCCCGATGTGTCACGGCGGCGAAGCAGAACAGCTCCGTCAGCGGGAAGGGGGCCTCCGGCGGCCAGGGTGCGGCAAGCCGCGTGCTGCCGCCCTCCCGATGCAGCAGCGCACCGGCGGGAGCGGGCCAGGGGAAGCCGTCCGATGGGGTGAGAGGTCGCCAGGGGGCGGTCTGCACCGGCTGGGCGGTGCATCGCGTCACCGCGCCCAGCGGCGCGGTCATGGCGGCGGAGTAGCGGCGGTGGAGGCGGCCGTCCTCCGTGACGCCCAGCAGCAGCTGTCCGTCGGCGCCGCAGGCGTACAGGCGGTACAATCCGGCGGGCAGGCCGGTGCAGGCAGCGCGGAAGGACGTGTCCGTTCCCGCGGGCTCCACGTACAGCGTGCCCACGCGGCGGCCATCCAGACAGACAGGCACCTCCACGGTCCTCGCCCCCTCCCCTACGAAAAACAGGTCTGTGCCATGGTATGCACAGACCTGTTCTGCTTATGCGTTTTTCCCGTGTGGGACGGCTACACCAGATGGCTGCCGGTAAGGCCGAAACTGACGGCGATGGCGGCATCCACCTGCTCCATCACCGCGCCGTCCACGCGGCCCATTCTCTCCCGCAGGCGGCGCTTATCCAGCGTGCGGATCTGCTCCAGCAGGATCACGGAATCCTTGGGCAGGCCGCTGCCCTGCGCCGCCAGGGCGATATGAGTCGGCAGCTTGGCCTTCCCCAGCTGGGAGGTGATGGCCGCCGCGATGACCGTGGGGCTGTGGCGGTTGCCGGTGTCGTTCTGCACGATCAGCACCGGACGCACGCCCCCCTGCTCGCTGCCCACCACGGGGCTGAGATCGGCGTAGTATATGTCGCCGCGTCTGACATTCGTATCCACAAAGTTCACACTCCGCCGCAAGAAGTACCGGAGGGATATGTCCTCAGGTCACTTCCATTGTCCCACGCAGCCGCGGAATTTATACCCTTTGCAGTTCAGTAAATTCCGGTTTTGTTCCGCCCGATGTATCCTATGCGCCGCCGCCCTCCGCCGTGTCAGACGACGCGGTGGTACATTCAAAGCTCAGCAGCCGGACAGTCAGGACCATCTGGCCGTCCTGAGAAAACTCGGCATAGCGGGGAAACAGGCCGGACTCGTCCAGCCAGACGGCGCACAGCACCTTGCCGCCGGAGGCGCCGGTGGTATCCAGCGTCAGCCGCAGGCAGGGGGCATCCTCCAGCGTCTCGGCGCCCTGCTCCAGCACGTAGCCGTTCGCCAACGCCCGCAGCAGGTAGGGCAGGCAGTTGGCGGGGCAGATGTCCGAGGACGCGCCTACCGGCAATTGCAGGCCCTCGCAGGCCAGAGTCAGGTCCTCCCCCGAGGCCACGGCGGTGAGCCCCGCCAGCTCGTGGGGCTGGGTGACGGTGGTGACGGCGTCTCCCGCCGCATCATAGCTGCACAGCAGGGTGAAGGTGCGGCTGTCGGTGTCCGTGTGGCTGGTGACCTCCGCCTCCAGGCGGGCGGTCCGAACGGTGCGGTACTGGTCCTGTACGGCGTTCCCCGCAGCCGCGCCGCCGCAGCCGCACAGCGCCGCGCACAGCAGCAGCGGCAATATGATCTTTTTCACGGTATCCCTCCTTTTCGGGAAGGCTTTCCGCTACTCCACCTCTTTCAGCGCGTAGGGCAGTTTCTCTAACAGGTCGCTGGGGGTCATGCCCCGCCGTCCCTTGTCCGCCGCAGCCAGATCGCCGGCCCTGCCGTGGAGCCATACGGCGCAGCAGCAGGCGGCAAACGGCTCCACGCCCTGGGCCAGCAGGCCGGCGGCGAGTCCGGTGAGGATGTCGCCGCTGCCGCCCTTGGCCATGCCGTCGTTACCGGTGGTGTTCACCGCCAGACGGCCGTCCGGCGCGGCCACCACCGTGCCGCGGCCCTTCAGCACCAGATAGACGCCGCAGCGGGCCGCATAGGCCGCCGCCCCGCTCTCCCGTCCGCGGCTGAGGTCGCCGCCGGCACGGAAAAACTCCCCCTCGTGGGGCGTCATCACCGTCACCTGACCGCGGCGGAGGGACAACTCATCTATATGCCGCTCCAGCGCGTTTATGCCATCGGCATCCAGTACCAGCGGTTTGTCCAGCGTCAGCAGGCGGCGCACCAGCGCATCGCTCTCCTCGCCGCGTCCCATGCCGCAGCCCATAGCCACGGCATCGCACCCGGCGGCGCGGCGGCGGATGTCCTCCTCCGCCGCCAGAGAGAGCCTGCCCTCCAGCGCGGGCAGCGGGTGGGGCATGGTCTCATCGGACTTCACCGCCGCCACCTGCCAGATGTCGGACGGGACGCCCAGAAAGACCAGCCCGCAGCCGGAGCGGACGGCGGCGCGGGAGCAGAACACCGGCGCGCCGGTGTAGCCCACGCTGCCCCCCAGCACGTACACCTTGCCGAAATCCCCCTTGTGGCCCGCTGGGTCGCGGGGCGGCAGGGCGGCCTTTACATAGTCAAAGTCGATGGTCAGCATGCACATTGCTCCTCCCGGCGTTTTTTGTTCAGTATAGCATGACTGTCAACGGCAGGAAAGCGGTATTCTGTGAAAAAAGGGCTTGCAAGTTTCGGTGCGATATGGTATCGTAAGCACCAGCAAATGCGATGAACGGGAAGATCCGCGGCGTAGGCGTCCCCAAGAGAGGGCCGGCCACCGGCTGCAAGCCGGCCTGAGACGTGCTGAGGTGTTCGCCCGGGAGCTGCCGCGAGGAAATGCGCGGACGGGTCATCCTCCGTTAACGGGAAACGAGTGCGCGGGCTGCGGCCCGCGAAGCTGGGTGGTACCACGGAAGCATCGCCTTTCGTCCCATGTCATGTGGGATGAAAGGTATTTTTTTATCCCAAAAACGAAACTCTCAAAAGGAGGACTCACACCATATGAAGGAAAAACTGGAAAAGCTGCTGGCCGAGGGGCGCGCCAGGATCGAGGGCGTCCGCAGTGAGCCGGAGCTGCAGGAGGTCAAGGCGCTGCTGCTGGGCAAGCAGGGCAGCCTGACGGAGCTGCTGAAGGAGCTGCCCAAGCTGGACGTGTCCCTGCGTCCGGAGATGGGCAAGGCTGTGAACCAGGCCAAGGGCCAGCTGACGGAGCTGCTGGAGCAGCGCCGGAACGAGCTGAAGATGAAGGCGTCGGAGGTCTCCCCCGACTTCGACATCTCCGTGCCCGGGACGCTGCCCCTCAGCGGCGGGCTGCACCCCATCACCCAGATGTGCTACGACCTGAACGATGCCTTCCGCTCCATGGGCTTCGAGATCTATGAGGAGGATGACATCACCAGCGAGCTGTACGGCTTCGACAACCTGAACTTCCCCCCCAACCATCCCGCCCGCGAGAGCATGGACACCTACTGGCTGGAGGGTCACGACAAGGGGGAATGCTGGGACAAGCTGTGCCTGCGGCCCCATCTGACCGGCGGCTCCGTCCGCTACATGCAGACCCACAAGCCCCCCTACCGCTTTGTGTACCCCGGCAAGGTGTACCGCAACGAGACGACGGACGCCCGCCACGAGCGCGCCTTTTTCCAGTATGAGGCGCTGATCGTGGACAAGGACTTCACCTTCGCCTCCGGCAAGGTGATGATCAAGAGCATCCTCAGCAAGGTGTTCGGCCGCGATGTTCCCGTGCGGATGCGGGCCGGCTTCTTCCCCTTCGTGGAGCCGGGCTTTGAGATCGATATGGGCTGTCTGGTCTGCGGCGGCAAGGGATGCAGCGTGTGCAAGCACGTGGGCTGGATCGAGGTCATGCCCGGCGGTACGCCCCACCCCAACGTCCTGAAGGCCGCAGGGCTGGACCCCGACGAGTACACCGGCTTCTATGTCAACATCGGTCTGGACCGACTGGTCATGATGCGCTACGGCGTGGACGACGTCCGCCTGTTCCACAGCGCCGACCTGCGGTTCCTTGAGCAATTCCATTGATAAGGGAGGGCTGCTGAAATGAAAGTATCACTGAACTGGCTCCGGGACTATGTGGAGCTGCCCCATGACATGGACCTGAAGCGTCTGGCCTATGATCTGACCATGTCCACCGTGGAGGTGGAGGACGCCACCGATCTGGGCGCGTCGTTCCACGACATGGTGGTGGGTGAGATCAGGGAGGTCCTGCCCCATCCCAACGCCGACAAGCTGCGCATCTGCCGCACCGACATCGGCGGCGGCACCGTCAAGGAGATCGTCTGCGGCGGCACCAACCTCCGCGACGGCATGAAGGTGGCCGTGGCGCTGCCCGGCTCCGTCTGCCGCTGGCACGGCGAGGGCGAGCCCGTGGAGATCCACGAGAGCAAGCTCCGCGGCGTGGCGAGCTACGGCATGATCTGCGGCGCGGTGGAGATCGGCCTGGCCGACCTGTTCCCCGCGGAGGGAGAGGCCGTCATTCTCGATCTCAGCGACTTCGACGCCCCTGCCGGCACGCCGCTGGCGGACGCGCTGGATCTCAACGACATCATTCTGGAGATCGACAATAAATCCATGACCAACCGCCCCGACCTGTGGGGCCACTACGGCATCGCCCGGGAGCTGGCGGCGCTGTACCATCTGCCCATGAAAACGTTCCCCCACTTCGACCGGAACGTAGAGAATACCGCGGGCTTCCACGTCACCGTGGAGGATACGGAGCGGTGCCCCCGCTATCTGTCCGCCCAGATCGAGGGGCTCAGCGTCAAGCCCGCCCCCTATCAGATGCAGAGCCGCATCTGGCGCGTGGGCATGCGGCCCATCAACGCGCTGGTGGACATCACCAACTACGTGATGCTGGCCACGGGCCAGCCCACCCACGCCTTCGACTCCGACCACATTGCCGGTCATGTCATCGTGCGCCGCGCCGGTGAGGGCGAGAAGCTGCTGCTGCTCAACGGCAAGGAGCTGACGCTGACCAGCGACGACCTGACCATCGCCGACGACGCCGGTGTGGTGGGTCTGGCCGGCGTCATGGGCGGCGCAAAGGACTCCATCCTGCCGGAGACCAGCAAGGTCATTCTGGAGGTGGCCAACTTCCAGGCCGCCGGTATCCGCCGCACCGCCCTGCGGTACGACAACCGCACGGAGGCCTCCGCCCGCTACGAAAAGGCCATCGATCCCGAGCGCTGCGATCAGGCCTTCGATCTGTCCATGCAGCTGTTCCGGGAGCTGTATCCCGAGATGCAGGTGACGGGGCTGGCGGACCAGTACCCCGTGCCGCTGAAGAAGGCGGAGATCGACGTAGCCCTCAGCTGGCTGGAGCGCCGTCTGGGCAAGGTGCTGACGCCGGGCGACGTGGCCGCGAAGCTGGAGCCGCTGGGCTTCCAGCTGTCCTTCGACGGCGACAACATGCACGTGGTGGTGCCCACGTGGCGCTCCACCGGCGACGTCAGCATCAAGGCGGACATCATGGAGGAAGTGGCCCGCATGTACGGCTACGAAAACTTCGAGGCCGAACCCATCACCACCTCCTTCGACGGCGCCATCAACCAGCTGGACAAGGATCTGGAGCGGCATATCAAGGAATATCTGGCCGTCCGCTGCGGCATGCAGGAGATCTTCAGCTATCCCTGGATGGAGGAGAGCTATGTCAACGCCATCCTCCAGAGCACCGACGGCATCCTGGCCCTGTCCACACCGCCGTCCCCCTCGGAGCGCTTCATCCGCGCCTCCCTGCTGCCCAACCTGTGCAGGGCGGTGGCCAAGAACGAGCGCTACTACGGCGATTTCGCCATCTTCGAGACGGCGCAGGTGTTCCGCGATGAGAACTACACCGCGCCCTACGATGAGCGCGAGAAGCTGCCCTCCCAGCGCAAGAACGTGGCGGGCGCCTTCGTGTCTGCCGGCAAGGATGTGACGGGCCTGTTCCGCCGTGCCAAGGGCGTGGTGGAGATGATGCCCCGCTACACCCACATGGAGCCGTACAGCTTCCGCCAGGTTTCCAAGCCTGTGTGGGCCGACGAGGTGGTGTGGCTGAACATCTATCTGGGCGAGGAGTATATCGGCGATCTGGCCCTGCTGAGCAAGCGGGTGTCCATGGCGTGCGGCATCAAGAACGTCAACGTCATGCTGTTCCAGTTGGATCAGGATGCGCTGATCCCCCTGCGCTCCCGCACCAACAGCTTCCGCCATCTGGCGGAGTATCCCATGACCGACTACGATATTTCCCTGCTGCTGGACGGCCAGGTGAAGTGGGCGGATGTGGCCCAGACCATCGGCGGCATCAAGAACCCCCTGCTCCACGGCGCAGCCTTCGTGGACGAGTACCGCGGCAAGCAGGTGCCGGAGGGCAAGAAGTCCCTGACGGCACGGCTGACCATCGGCTCCGCGGAGAAGACCCTGACCTCCGCCGAGATCGAGGAGGTAGCCAACAGCGTGCTGAAGAAGCTGGCCAAACGCTTCGGCGCGGAGCTGCGCTCCCGCTGACGCGGCGGCACTTTTTCCCAGACAGCGCGTTTTCCCTCTTTACAGGAACGGGGAAATGGCGTATACTTTAGGGGATATTATAGAGGGGCGGTGTCGATATGGACGATTACACCAGGAAGTTCAACGCGGCTGAGGATAAAGACCAGCAGGTGCATTACATTCTCACCACCGTCTATGAGTCCCTGAAGGAGAAGGGCTACGACCCCATCAACCAGATCGTGGGCTATATCCTGTCGGAGGACCCCACCTACATCACCAACCACAACTCCGCCCGCACGCTGATCTGCAAGATCGATCGGGACGAGCTGCTGCAGGTGCTGGTCAAGAGCTATCTGGAGCTGTAAAACAACCGGAAAAATGCCGCGCGCTCAGGCCGCGCGGCATTTTTTTCGCGTTTTCTCCCGATTTCGGCACAGCTTTCCGAATTTTTCCTGCCTGTGCGCGTTGACAGCAGGAGTCAGATGTGTTACAATTTGGTTACAAAGATTGCAACGGAGGTATTCCCATGGCAGAAGTGAAAAAAGGCGAAGGCCTTGTTTATAAAAATCATCCCCTGCGCCGCGTGGACAATCTCATCTACTACGGCAGCATGGCCGACAAGTATGTCGTGATGCTCCAGATCCTGGACACCAAGAAGGAACAGGATATGAACGTGGCTACCCGCGTGTCCGTGCAGCTGCAGCTCACCGACCCCGACCTGCGATCCCGCGATCGCGTGGTAAAGAAGTCCGAGAAGGACAGTCTCTACGCCGCCATGGATGTGGGCAGCATCTGGCTGGAGCGGGCGCTGTCCGGAAAGCTGTGAGCCTATGAAGCGGGTTTTGATCGCGGCACTGGCCGCTGTACTGACGGTGTCGGCCTTCACCGGCGCCGCCGTCCTCACCGGACGATTCAAGAATTCCGTGGTGCCTGTGGCCCACGCCATCCCCATGAGCACCACCATCTCCCTGCCCTCCGCCTCCGCCAAGCTGGAGAGTGCGCAGGGTCCGGCTCTGACCTCCGGTGCGGCGCTGTGCGCCGCCGTGACGCCGGCCACGCCTGACGCTGTGGAGGCCGCCATCGCCACCACCGAGCGCAAGGCCGCCGAGGAGCAGGCCAAGGCGGAGGCAGAAGCCAAGGCCAAAGCAGAGGCTGCCGCCAAGGCCAAGGCCGCCCAGCTGACGGCGCTGAAAACCTCCGGCAAGACGCTGGGCAGCGGCGTCATCAACGCTGCGGATGTGCGGCTGCGCAGTGAGAGCAGCACGTCCAGCTCTATTCTGGCCACCCTGTCCAAGGGCACCGCTGTCACGGTACTGGCCCAGAGTGATGGCTGGTACGCCGTGTCCTGCAACAACACCACCGGCTATGTGGCACAGCAGTATGTGACGATGGGCGATTCCCTGCCCGCGGATAACACCACGGACGATACCGCAGCTGATGACAACAGTGCCAACGACAGCACGGCTGACGATTCCAGCAGCGTACCGTCAAGCGGCTCCGGCAGCTCCGCTGTCAGCATCGCCTATCAGTATCTGGGCGTGCCCTATGTGTACGGCGGCGCGTCCCCCAGCGGCTTCGACTGCTCCGGCTTTACCATGTATGTGTACAGTCAGCTGGGCATCTCCCTGCCCCACGGCGCTACGCCGCAGCTGAACTACGGCACCTCTGTGAGCCGCAGCGACCTGCAGCCGGGCGATCTGGTGTTCTTCTCCGACTACGGCTACGCCGCGTCCCACGTGGGTATCTATGTGGGCGATGGGCAGTTTATCCACGCGTCCTCCTCCAGCAGCAACGGTTACTGCGTGTGCGTGTCGTCCCTGACCAGCGGTTACTACGACAGCCACTACGCCGGTGCGCGCCGGTTCTGAGCGCCGGGTACATAACAAAATGACAAAGAAGGCCCCCGACACACGGTCGGGGGCCTTCTTTATTCGCGTGTTTACTCGGTGGGGCCCTGCGGCTCCGCAGGCGTCTCGGGAGCGGTAGGTGCTTCGGGAACTTCAGAAGCAGCGTCGGTCGGCTCCGAAACAGGCTCTGTCCGCCCGGCATCTGTTACGGGGGCGGCAGCCGGCTCAGCAGCCGCCGGGGTAGACGCTTCAACGGTATCCGCTTCAGAATCGGCGGCAGCCGCCGCTTTGCGGGCGGCCACGATGTTGACATACAGCTCCTCCCGCTTGTGGGGACGAAGCTTGATGTTGTAGAACAGCATGAACGCCGACACCAGCACCATCACCAGACTCAGGGCCTGGCTGACGCGGATGGGCTGATCGCCGATGGTCCAGTCGAACAGGTACAGGCTGTCGGTGCGCAGGCCCTCGATCCAGAAGCGGCCAATGCCGTACCACAGGAAGTAGAACCAGGTGTTCTCGCCGTCGAAGCGACGGGCCTTGGATATAATAAACACGATCAGCAGCAGGCCCACCACGTTCCACAGGCTCTCATAGAGGAAAGTGGGGTGTACGTCGACGGTCTTGCCCAGCACCGTGGTCAGCTCCATGCGCCAGGGCAGGGTGGTCTCCGTACCGAATGCCTCGCGGTTCATGAAGTTGCCCCAGCGGCCCACGGTCTGTCCGATCAGAAAGCCCATGACCACCAGATCCGTCAGGGCACCCAGCTTCATTCCCTTCTTCTTGCACAGCACCACGCCCACCAGAATGGCGGCGATCACCGCGCCGTAAATGGCCAGACCGCCGTCCCAGATGGCTACGGCGCTGCTCCAGTCAAAGGAACCGTCGGATTTTTTGAACAGATCCAGATAGAAGATGACGTAGTACACCCGCGCGCCCACAACGGACAGCGGCACGCCCCACAGCACCGCGTCCAGCAGATCATCCTCGGTGATGCCATACTTCTCCTTCTGGGTCATGCAGAACCACAGGGCCAGCACCACGCCCAAGGCAATGAGGATGCCGTACCAGTAGATGGCTTTGCCGCCGACGTGGAAGGCGGTGCTGGAGGCGGTGAACTCCCAGTCACCGAAAAGTCCCGGGAAACGGATGGGACTGTCAGTCATAATACGCAAGAATTACCCCTCCTTCGGGTGAATCACGGAGAGGGCCATATGGCTCTCTACAAAGTTTTCACGGATGAAATCCAGCACGTCCTGCTGGGTGATACTGTCGTAGACCTCGGGGAAGCGGTAGGGATCGTAATGGTGAAAACAGCCCTCCGCCATGGACACGGCGATGGACTCGAAGGAGTTCAGGGCCTTCAGGGCCGCGCCGAAGTTGGCGTTGACGATGCGGCGGTAGTACGCCTCGTCCAGTCCCTCCTCCGTCAGACGCTTCGCCTCCGACAGGATGGCCCGGGCCACGGCGCGGGGGTCCTTGCTGTCGCCGCCGGCGTAGACGTAGGCCGCGCCGGGCAGGATGTCGTAGCTGGCTCCGAAGGAGCCGTTGATAAGGCCCTGGCTGTAAAGCCGCACATACAGCGGGCTGGACTCGCCCATCATCAGGTCGCAGGCCAGCTCGCCCACGGCGGTGGCACGCATCTGCTCCGGCCCCTCCGGCTGGGGTGCGCACTTGAAGCCCAGCAGGAACGTGGGCATAGCCACCTCCATGGTGCACGCGGTCTCCGGCTGCGCCGCCGTCAGATCCTCCGCAGGGCCGTGATCCCGGGGGATGTCCGGCCCGCTGGTTTTGGGCAGGATGCGCTCCGCCGCTGCCAGCACCTTATCGGTGTCCACGTCGCCCACTACCACCAGGCACATGTTGGCCGGCGTGTAGAACGCTCTGTGGCAGTCGTACAGGGTCTGGGCCGTGATCTGGCGGATGCTCTCCACCGAGCCGGCCACCGAGGTACGGGCGGGGCTGGTGTGGTACAGCGCCTGCATCAGGCGCTTATAGACCTGCCACTCCGGATTGTCCTCGATCATGTTGATCTCCTGGGCGATAATGCCCTGCTCCTTCTCCACGCTCTCGTCGGTGAAGTAAGGCACGGATACAAAGGACAGCAAAATCTCCAGATTCTCGTAGAACTTCTCCGTGGAGTCGAAATAGTAACAGGTGATGGCGTTGGAGGTGAAGGCATTGGGCTCCGCGCCGTTTTTCGCCAGCTCCTGCAAGGCGTTGCCCGCCTCGGTGTCGAACATCTTATGCTCCAGATAGTGGGCGATACCGGCGGGGGTGTCCAGCCACTGGCCGTTCAGCTGAAAGCGCATATCCATGCCGCCGTAGCGGGTAGCGAACATGGCGTACTTGCGGCGATAGTCCTTCTTGGGAACGACGAACACCGGCAGGCCGTTTTCCAGCGTTGTGCGGATGACCTCCTCGCCGATGCGGGGATAGATGGTCTTTTCGGAATGTGCCATGTTACGCCTCCTCCTTTCCATGCAGGAAGTACACGGTGTCCAGCTTGGCGGACCGGGCCGCCGCCATGATGCGCTCCTTCGTGACCTCACGCAGCGCCGCGGTCAGCTCCTCCGGCGTCTCGCCGGCATCCGTGGCGATCTGACCCAGATAGTAGTTTTCCAGCGCACCCTGGGAGTCCGGCAGGGACGTAAGGGAGCTGAGCATCGCCTGTAAGGCGCCGTCCTGCTCCCATTCCTCCCACTCGCCGTTCTGCACGGCGGTGAGCTGGCGGGCGATCTCCTCCATGGCGCGGTCGCAGTCCTTCTGCTCCACACCGCTGGAGACGGTCATGATGCCCTTGCTGCGGGCGTAGCTGCTGGAGGCGTAGTAGCACAGGGACAGTTTCTCCCGCACGTTCATAAACAGCTTGGAATTGCTGGTGCCGCCAAAGATCAGATTGGCAAGGATCATGGCGGGTACATCCTCCGTGGTGCAGCGGTAGCCCAGCGACAGCTTGCCCTGATTCACGTCCATGACCTCCGTCACCATCCGAGGCGTCTCCCGGGGCGGCAGCTGCTCCATGGCGGGCAGGGGCGCCGCGGCACCTCTGGGCAGAGCCGCCAGCGCCGACAACACCGCGTCCTCCACCCGCTGCTGCTCTGCGCTGCCGCAGTAGATCACCTCCACCCGGCTGCTTGCCAGCAGCGCGCCGCTGTGGCGGTACAGGGCGTGGTGGCTCAGCCGTCCCGCCGACTCCTCGTCGCCCAGACGCAGGATGCTGTACGGCTCGCCGGCGCACATCTCCTGCATAAGCCGGATCTCCGCCCAGTCCCGCTTGTCGTTGCGCAGCGAGCGGATGGCGTCGATGAGGTTTGCCTTTTCGCTGTCCACATACTCCGCCAGAAAGCTGCCGTTCCGGGTCACCGGCTCCAGCAGCATCTCGCCCATCAGCTCCGCCACCGGCTCCAGCAGCTTTTCGCCGTGGGGCGTGAAGGCATCGTCGATGAAGGAGGCGGCAAAGCCGATGCACTGGCGCTCTCCCTTCTTGCGGACGATGCTGTCCACCGTGGCGCCGTACAGCGTGTCCATGGCGGCGGACAGCTGCTCCATGTCCGGATAGCGGGCCGTCCCGCGGCTCAGCACAGCCGGCAGCAGTGCGTTGGCCGATGCGGACGCGCGGTCCAGTCCGGCGATCAGGTTCACCGTCAGGCGGCTGGTCTTGAATTTCCGGGCGGGCAGATAGGTCAGGAACACGTCCTGCATGATCTCCCGACGATTTTCATACATGATGGGACCTCCTAAGTGTTTCTTCTGCGTATACAGTATGGTATTATACACCAACGCCAGCCAAAAGAAAAGCGGCAAAACGGAGCGCCCGCCTGTGGAGAAAAAAAGGAACTCCCGCCTGCGGCGGGAGCTCCTTTTCGTCAATCAACGATATCCACCGAAACCTTGGCGCCGGTGCGCTGGGCATAGGAACGCACCACAGTGCGGATCTCCTTGGCGATGCGGCCCTGACGGCCGATGACCTTGCCCATGTCCTCAGGGGCCACACGCAGCTGCAGCGTCAGCTCATCGCCCTCCTCGACCTCGGTGACGGACACCTGCTCGGGATGCTCCACAAGGCTTCTGGCGATATACAGCAGCAAATCCTTCATGGTTTTGCCCCCGGCTTACAGAACGTCGACTTTCTTCAGCAGAGCACGAACGGTCTCAGTGGGCTGAGCGCCAGTCTTGATCCACTCACGGGCGCGGTCAGCATCGATGGTGATCTGGGCGGGAGAGACACAGGGATTGTAGGTGCCGATCTCCTCGATGAAACGGCCATCGCGGGGATAACGGGAATCAGCGACGACCACGCGGTAGTAAGGAGCCTTCTTAGCGCCCATTCTTCTCAGACGAATCTTGACCATAGTTCTTTTTCCTCCATGTATTTTTGTATGATTTATTTGTTAAATGCTTCTGCACTTACACACTTATTTGAGCCGCTTCTTCCGGCCGAAGCCGTGCATTCGGTTCATGTTGGGCATGCCGCCCATCATACCGCCAAGACCGCGGAGCTTGCCCTTGGTCATGGCCTTGGTCATCTGCTGCAGCATCTCGAAGGACTTCAGCAGGCGGTTGACGTCCACCACCTCCAAGCCGCAGCCTGCGGCGATACGGCGCTTACGGCTGGCGTTGAGGATCTGGGGATTTTCCCGCTCCTTGGGAGTCATGCTGCGGATAATGGCTTTGTTGTGGGCCATCTGCTTTTCGTCGATCTGGCTGGCATCGAAGCCCTTGGCCATACCGGCGGGCAGCATGTCGGCGATCTGGCTCAGGTCGCCCATGTTCTGCAGCTGCTCCAGCTGATCCAGATAGTCGCTGAGGGTCAGGCGGTTCTTCCGCAGCTTCTCCTCCAGCTTTCTGGCCTGCTTCTCATCGTACTGCTGCTCCGCCTTCTCGATGAAGGTGAGCATGTCGCCCATACCCAGAATGCGGGAGGCCATGCGGTCGGGATGGAACGGCTCGATCATGTCCAGCTTTTCGCCGGTGCCCACGAACTTGATGGGCTTACCGGTGGCCGCCCGGATGGAGAGGGCCGCGCCGCCGCGGGCGTCGCCATCCAGCTTGGTCAGCAGCACGCCGTCGATGCCCAGGGCCTCGTCAAACGCCTTGGCGGCGTTGACCGCGTCCTGGCCGGTCATGGCGTCCACCACCAGCAATATCTCGCTGGGCTTCACCTCGGCCTTGACAGCCTTCAGCTCGTCCATCAGCGCCTCATCGATGTGGAGACGGCCGGCGGTATCCAGAAACACCATATCGTTGCCGTGGTCGGCCGCGTACTTGATGGCTTCCTTTGCGATGGTCACGGGGTCGATCTGCCCCATTTCGAACACGGGAATATCCAGCTGCTTGCCCACCACCTGCAGCTGGGTGATGGCGGCGGGACGGTACACATCGCAGGCTGCCAGCAGCGGACGCCGTCCGAACTGGCGGCGCATCAGGCCCGCCAGCTTGGCGCCGTTGGTGGTCTTACCGGCGCCCTGAAGACCCACCATCATCACCACGGTGGGGCCCTTGGAGGCCATGGTGAGACGGGCGTTGGTGCCGCCCATCAGCGCCGTCAGCTCCTCGTTGACGATCTTGATGATCTGCTGAGCGGGGGTCAGGCTGTCCAGCACGTCCGCGCCCACGCACTTCTCGGTGACGGACGCTACAAAGTCTTTGACGACCTTGTAGCTGACATCGGCCTCCAGCAGCGCCATGCGCACCTCGCGCATGCCCTCGCGGACATCCGCCTCCGTCAGGCGGCCCTTACCCCGCAGCCGTTTGAAGGTCGCATTCAGTTTTTCACTCAGTCCCTCAAATGCCATGTATTACTCCTTCAATACGCCGGCCCCGGCGATGATGCTGTCGGCCAGCTCCTCCAGCCGGTGGTTCTCATACTGCCGGTAGTTGATGGTCTTGATCTCATTGGCGGCGGCCACGATGGCGTCCACGCTGTCCTGCATGCGCATAAAGCGCTTGAGCAGGCCCGTCTTGTCCTCCAGCTCGTTCATGGCGGCCTCGGCGCGGACGATCACATCTCGCACGCCCTGACGGGATATGCCGCAGTTCTCGGCGATCTCCGCCAGCGACAGATCCTCATTGTAGTAGAGATCGAACAGCTCGCGCTGCCGCTCCGTGAGGATGTCGCCGTAAAAATCGAACAGCATGGTCATGCGGTAGGTCTGGTTTTTCACGGGAATCTCCCCCTTCTGTAAAGTTATAAGCCTTTACAACATTGAATATCTTACACGATAGCGGCATAAAAGTCAAGGTGAAATGTGGCGGCGGCTGAAAATTTTTCAGAAAAAAGAGACGGCTGCGCCGTCTCTTTTTCGGGTTCGTCGGTGTTTTCGATGAAAAACGGCATTTTACTCCACGGTAACGCCGCGCTTTTTGAACTCCTCCACCATCAGGTCCAGATCGGGCGCGATGTGGATGGGCTCGCCGGCGGACTTGATGGCGTTGGCCACATCCTTCAGGCCGTTGCCGGTGACCACGGACACCACGGTGGCGTCGTGGGGGATGAGTCCCTCCTCGCAGGCCTTCTTCAGCGCCGCCGCGCCGGTGACGCCGGCAGGCTCGCCGAACACGCCGCAGGTACGGCCCAGCAGGCGCTGAGCCGCCAGGATCTCCTCGTCGGAGACGTTGACGGCAATACCGTTGGACTCGCGGATGGCGGCCAGCGCCTTGTCGGCGTTGCGGGGCACGCCCACGGAGATGGAGTCGGCGATGGTGTTCTCCTCCATAGGCTCCCACGGCTTATCCTCCTGGATGGCGCGGTTGATGGGGTAGCAGCCCAGAGACTGGGCGGAGATCAGGCGGGGCAGCTTGTCGATAAAGCCGATGGCGTACAGATCCTTGAAGCCCTTCCACACGCCGGCAATGGTGCAGCCGTCACCCACGGAGATGGCCAGATAGTCGGGCATCTCCCAGTTCAGCTGCTCAGCGATCTCCAGTGCCACCGTCTTTTTGCCCTCGCTGAGGTAGGGGTTGATGGCGGCGTTGCGGTTATACCAGCCGTACTTGTCGATGGCGGCGGCGGACATCTTGAACGTGTCCTCATAGTTACCCTTGACGGAGATGACATTGGCACCGAAGATCATCAGCTGAGCCACCTTGCCCTTGGGCGCGCGCTCGGGGACAAAGATGTAGGTCTTGATGCCCGCAGCGGCGGCGTTGCCGGCCAGAGAGCTGGCGGCGTTGCCGGTGGAGGAGCAGGCGATGGTCTTAGCTCCGGCCTCCATGGCCTTGGCCACGGCCATGGCGCTGGCGCGGTCCTTCAGGGAGGCGGTGGGGTTCTGACCGTCGTCCTTCACCCACAGGCGCTTGATGCCCAGCATTTCCGCCAGCTTGGGCTCCTCGTACAGAGGGCTCCAGCCCACGCGCAGGGGCGTGTCGGGGGTGGTCTCCTCCACGGGCAGCAGCTCCCGGTAGCGCCACATGGAGCGGTTATCACGCCGGGCCAGCTTCTCCTTGGTCAGCACGGACTTGATATAGTCGTAGTCGTACACGATGTCCAGAATGCCGCCGCACGCACAATTGGTGAGGTCGGGCACCGCGTCGTAGGTCTTGCCGCAGCGGACACACTTGCCGTATTTTACGTTTCTCATGGCGTCTCTCCTTATTTGGTATAAAGACCAGGGCGGGGCGAAGGCCCCGCCCTGATGGGTCGTATTCTCTTTTCTTACAGAGCCTTCAGCAGGCCGGTGGCCTCGTTGAACTCGTTGATGAGCTCGTCCAGGTCCTTGGCCTGTGCGTGGACGGCGTCCCAGGTGCCCTTGGTGTCGTACCACTGGGCGTTCAGGTCCTCCACATCCATCTGCTGCTGCTCCACCCAGGTGTAGTACTTCAGGTTGTGGACGCGCTTGCGCTCGGTGTAGGTCAGCTCCAGCATGGAGTCGGTCTTCAGGCCCAGCATGTGCAGGTTGTGGTCCAGAGCGGCCTCGTGGGCATTGTAGGCGCCGTGCATCTGGTTCAGCTCCTCGATGCGGCTGCCATACATGACGGCGGAGTCGGTGAGGACGGTGGCCACCACGTCGTTTTCGGTAAGCTCGTAGTACTTGGCCATCTTGATGCAGCACAGCACGTTGGCGATGCCGGAGATGCCCAGCCAGGTCATCTTCTGGATTTCCTCATCGGACATGCCCAGCTCGTCCTTCATATACTTCTGGCCCTCGGGAGTGTTGAACAGGCGCAGCAGGCGCTGGCTGTCCTCGTCATCGATAGCGATGGCCATGTCGGTGTTCTTCACGTTGTGGATCCAGGGGATGTGCTTGTCGCCGATGCCCTCGATGCGGTGGCCGCCGAAGCCGTTGTCCAGAATGGTGGGGCACTGCAGAGCCTCGCCCACGGCCAGCTTCAGGTGAGGATAGCGCTCCTTCAGCAGGTCGCCGGCGGACATGGTGCCGGCGGAGCCGGAGGTGAAGCAGGCGCCGGCAAAGTTCTGGCCGGGCTTCTTGATGGCCTCGAACAGCTCAGCCAGCGCGTAGCCGGTGACGTTGTAGTGCCACAGGGGGTTGCCCATCTCGGCGAACTGGTTGAAGATCATCATGGTGGGATCCTGCTTCAGCTCCCAGGTCTTGTCAAAGATCTCCTTGACGTTGGACTCGCAGCCGGGGGTAGCGATGATCTGACCGGCGATGGACTTCAGCCAGTCAAAGCGCTCCTTGGACATATCCTGGGGCAGGATGGCCACGGACTCGCAGGCCAGCAGCTTGGAGTTGAAGGCGCCGCCGCGGCAGTAGTTGCCGGTGGAGGGCCACACGGCGTGGTGATAGGTGGCGTCGAACTGACCGGTCACCAGACGGGGAGCCAGGCAGCCGAAGGAAGCGCCCACCTTATGGCAGCCGGTGGGGAACCACTTGCCGGACATGGCCACGATGCGGCAGGGCACACCGGACAGCTTGCTGGGGATCTCCACATAGTTGGGGACCTTCTGGAACAGGCCGCCGCTCTCCTTGGCCTCGTTGTGCCAGGAAATACGGAACAGGTTAACGGGGTCCACGTCCCACAGACCGGTGTGGCTCAGCTTGGCCTTGATCTTCTCGGGGATCAGATCGGGATTCTGCATCTGCGCGATGGTGGGGATGATGACGTTGTTCTCCTTGGCCTTCTGGATATTATGCTCCAGGCCGACTTTGTTGATGGACAGATCGATCATTTTTTCTTTTCCTCCTGTTGCTTGTTCGCGTCAATGTAAGAGTATAAAGTATATTTGGAAATACCGAAGTATTTTGCCACTTTGTCGCCGGACTTGGTGACCAGGAACGCCCCCGCCTTGTTCAGGAACTGGATGGCCTTGATCTTGTCGTCCTTATTCATCAGCGCCGCCGGCTTGCCCACCAGCGCCACGGACTGCTCGATCAGCTCGTCCAGCACATCGTTGACGTTGATGATCTTCTCCGGCTCCGTCTGTTCCTTGTCCTGGGTAGACAGCATCTCGGTCAGCTGCCGCTGCATCATCATCAGCCCCGTCACATCGTAGTTGATGGAAAAGATGGCCGTCACGGCGCCGCGGCTGTTGCGGATGTACAGGGATGAGGACTTCAATATCTTGCCGTCCGGCGTCCGCGTCAGGTAGCACAGATGGTCCTGAGGCTGCTCGTGCTGGTGCTCCAGCTGCTCCAGCACCACCATGGACGCGCCGTCTCCCACCTTGCGGCCGGAGACGTGCCCGTTTTCAATATGTACGATGGTATGCTCCGGATGGCTGCTGCTGACGTCGTGGATCACGACCTCGCATTTGTCGCCGAATTGCGCCGCGATGCCTGCGGCAATCTGTTTCAGTGTTTCCAGTCGCTTCGTCTCCAATAGGCCGCCCTCCATTTTTGTAGCTTTTTACGGTTCTTTCGGCTTTTACCACTACTATCATACCACACTTTGCGAAGAAATCAACGATTTTTTCAGAATTTTTTTTTGGTTTCATAAATTTTTGTTTGACATCCGGCGTCTGTGTGTTATGATAGGGATAGCACCAAAAGAAAAACCTTATTTTGTATGTTTGGAACAAAGAAAATATGCGGAGGTACGTTATGGATTTCGAAGCCATCAGAAAAGCTGCCGAGGGCTATAAGCCCGCCATGGTCAAGTTCCTGCGTGACATGATCGCCATTCCTTCCGAGTCCTGCGAGGAGGAGGGCGTCGCCAAGCGCATCGCCGAGGAGCTGAAGGCTCTGGGCTATGACAAGGTGGAGTTCGACAAGCTGGGCAACGTCATCGGCTGGATGGGCGAGGGCGACAAGATCATCGCCGTCGACAGCCACATCGACACTGTGGGCATCGGCAACATCGAGAACTGGGAAGCTGACCCCTATCAGGGCTATGAGACGGACGACATTATCTACGGCCGCGGCGGCTCCGATCAGGAGGGCGGCATGGCCGCTGCCGCCTACGGCGTGAAGATCATGAAGGATCTGGATCTGCTGCCCAAGGGCTACAAGATGATGGTGGTCGGCTCCGTGCAGGAGGAGGACTGCGACGGTATGTGCTGGCAGTCCATCGTCAACGAGTACTTCAACGGCCCCGAGGACGCCCGTGAGAAGATCGAGTTCGTCATCTCCACCGAGCCCACCGACGGCGGCATCTACCGCGGTCACCGCGGCCGCATGGAGATCCGCGTGGATATGCACGGCATCTCCTGCCACGGCTCTGCTCCCGAGCGCGGCGACAACGCCATCCACAAGATGGCCGAGGTCATTCTGAATGTCCGCGACCTCAACGAGAATCCCGCCGATAGCTCCACCGAGATCAACGGCCTGGTGAAGATGCTGGATCCCAAGTTCAACCCCGACCACTACGAGGATGCCCGCTTCCTGGGCCGCGGCACCTGCACCACCAGCCAGATCTTCTACACCTCCCCCTCCCGCTGCGCCGTGGCGGATAGCTGCTCCATCTCCATCGACCGCCGCATGACCGCCGGCGAGACCTACCAGTCCTGCCTGAAGGAGATCGAGGATCTGCCCGCCTGCAAGAAGTACGCCAAGGACGTGAAGGTGTCCATGTACATGTATGACCGTCCGGCATGGACCGGCCACGTCTACGAGACCGAGTGCTTCTTCCCCACCTGGATCAACAAGGAGACCGCACCCCACGTGCAGGCGCTGGTGGACGCCCACCACAACCTGTGGGGCGACAAGCGCCTGATGCCCACCGAGCTGGCCGCCTCCAAGCGCGAGGGCCGTCCCCTCACCGACAAGTGGACCTTCTCCACCAACGGCGTATCCATTCAGGGCCGCTACGGCATCCCCTGCGTGGGCTTCGGCCCCGGCGCCGAGTCTCAGGCTCACGCCCCCAACGAGGTGACCTTCAAGCAGGATCTGGTGACCTGCGCCGCGCTGTACGCCGCCGTTCCCGGTCTGTACAAGCCCGAGAACAAGGATGGCTCCGCCACCAGCTTCCGTCAGGAGCTGACCGGCAACGACATCAAGTAAGCATTTCTATGAAACCACTTATTTTGTAAGGAGAATAAAGAAAATGAGCAAGACTGTTGAGCTGGCACGTCATCTGTCCACCCTGAACATCAACAATATGTACAAGACCGATTTCTATTGGACTTGGGACAAGACTGACGATGAGATCGACGCCATCTTCACCGTGGCCGACGCCCTCCGCGACCTGCGTGAGCGCAACAAGAGCACCCGCGTGTTCGATTCCGGTCTGGGTATCTCCATCTTCCGCGACAACTCCACCCGTACCCGCTTCTCCTTCGCCTCCGCCTGCAACCTGCTGGGCCTGGAGGTGCAGGATCTGGACGAGAAGAAGTCCCAGATCGCCCACGGAGAGACCGTCCGTGAGACCGCCAACATGGTGTCCTTCATGGCCGACGTCATCGGCATCCGCGACGATATGTTCATCGGCGAGGGCCACAAGTATCAGAAGACCTTCATGGACGCCGTGAAGGAGGGCTACCGCGACGGTATCCTGGAGCAGCAGCCCACTCTGGTGAACCTGCAGTGCGACGTGGATCACCCCACCCAGTGCATGGCCGATATGCTGCACGTCATCCACTACTTTGGCGGCGTGGAGAACCTGAAGGGCAAGAAGGTCGCCATGACCTGGGCCTACTCTCCCTCCTACGGCAAGCCCCTGTCCGTGCCGCAGGGCGTCATCGGCCTGTTCACCCGCTTCGGCATGGACGTGACGCTGGCCCATCCCGAGGGCTACGATGTGATGCCCGAGGTGGAGGAGGTCGCCCGCAAGAACTGCGAGAAGTACGGCTCCAAGTTCCACAAGACCAACGACATGAAGGAAGCCTTCAAGGACGCCGACATCGTGTATCCCAAGAGCTGGGCCTCCTACGCCGCCATGGAAGAGCGCACCAAGCTGTACGCCGCCGGCGACAAGGAAGGCATCGACGCGCTGGAGAAGCGCCTGCTGGCCCAGAACGCCGAGCACAAGGATTGGGCCTGCACCGAGGAGATGATGAAGCTCACCAAGGACGGCAAGGCTCTGTATCTGCACTGCCTGCCTGCCGACATCACCGGTCTGAGCTGCGCCGAGGGCGAAGTGGACAACTCCGTGTTCGACCGCTACATCGTGCCTCTGTACAAGCAGGCATCCTACAAGCCCTACGTCATCGCCGCCATGATCTTCATGGCTCAGGTGAAGGATCCCGTCAAGGCTCTGATGGAGCTGGACGAGGGCAAAGACACCCGCAAGATCTTCTAAAAAACGCACCACCCGCAGCAGCGGCGGCATCGCCGCCGCTGCTGCTTTTTCCCGCTGAGCCAACATTATTCTGACTGTTTTGAGGTAAACAACTATGTCTAAGAAAATCGTTATCGCACTGGGCGGCAACGCTCTGGGCAGCACTCTGCACGAGCAGGCCGACGCCGTACAGATCACCGCCAAGGCCATCGTAGACCTGATCGCCGAGGGACACGAGGTCATCGTGGCCCACGGCAACGGCCCTCAGGTGGGCATCATCAACAACGCCATGCTGGCCCTGATGCATGAGGATGCCACACAGGACAGCACCCCCCTGTCCGTCTGCGGCGCTATGAGTCAGGCCTACATCGGCTATGACCTGCAGAACGCCCTCCGCGAGGAGATGCTGAACCGCGGCATCGACGAGCCCGTGGTCACCATGGTCACGCAGGTGGAGGTGGATCCCAAGGATCCCGCCTTCAACGATCCCAGCAAACCCATCGGCAAGTTCCTGTCCGAGGAAGAGGCCAAGGTCATGGCCGCCAAGACCGGCTTCCTGTTCAAGGAAGACGCGGGCCGCGGCTGGCGCCGCTATGTGGCCTCCCCCAAGCCCCAGCAGATTGTGGAGCTGGGCGCCATCCGCGCCCTCAGCGACAGCGGCAACATCGTCATCTGCTGCGGCGGCGGCGGCATCCCCGTCTACCGTACCGAGCATAACCACCTGAAGGGCGCGGCCGCCGTCATCGACAAGGACTTCGCCTCCGAGCTGCTGGCCGAGCAGCTGGACGCCGATATGCTCATCATCCTCACCGCCGTGGAGAAGGTGGCTATCAACTTCAACAAGCCCGACCAGAAGGGGCTGGACGATCTGACCCCCGCCGAAGCCCGTAAGTATATGGAGGAGAACCAGTTCGCCAAGGGCTCCATGCTGCCCAAGGTACAGGCGGCCGTGAAGTTCGCCGAGTCCAAGGCCGGCCGCACCGCCCTCATCACTCTGCTGGAGAAGGCCAAGGACGGCATCGAGGGCAAGACCGGCACGAGAGTACACCAGTAACTCCCACGCGGTGAATTTCCCGGCGGCGCTGCGTCTCCGGGCCCTTGATGGCCGCATTCGCCAATAACGTTTCCGCGGCAGTCTGCCAAAAGAATTTCTGATAGTACACATTTTCAGTTGAAATCTTGCGTGCTTTCCTGTATAATACTCCCATCCTGTGTTCGTGAATCACGGGCTGTGCCCGTTGTTCAGGCATGCGGTAAATTTACCCTTACCTTCAGCCGCATGTCACATATTAAAAGGAGGAAAACAAGAATGAAAAAGTTCCTTGCACTGATCATCGCCCTGGTCATGGCTCTGAGCCTGGTGGCCTGCGGTGAGCAGACGCAGCCTGAGACTCCCGACGTCCCCGACAACGGCGGCGAGCAGACTGCTACCATCAAGGTGGGCTTCATCACCCTGCACGATGAGAACTCCACCTACGACCTGAACTTCATCAACGCTGCCAAGGAGGCCATTGCGAACCTGGGTCTCACCGAGAATGACTACATCCTCAAGACCAACATTGAGGAAGGTCAGAAGTGCTACGACACCGCTGCCGAGCTGGCCGACGCCGGCTGCAACATCATCTTTGCCGACAGCTTTGGTCATGAGTCCTACATGATCCAGGCCGCCAAGGACTTCCCCAACGTGCAGTTCTGCCACTCCACCGGCACCCGCGCCCACACCGAGGGCCTGTCCAACTACCACAACGCTTTCGCCTCCATCTATGAGGGCCGTTATCTGGCCGGTATCGCTGCCGGTATGAAGATGAACGAGATGATCGCTGCCGGCAAGTTCACCGAGGCTGAGGCCAAGATGGGCTACGTTGGTGCGTTCACCTACGCCGAAGTGGTCTCCGGCTACACCTCCTTCTATCTGGGCGCCAAGTCCGTCTGCCCCTCCGTCACCATGGACGTGACCTTCACCGGCAGCTGGTACGATGAGACCCTGGAGAAGGAAGGCGCTCAGAAGCTGATCGACGGCGGCTGCAAGCTGATCAGCCAGCACGCCGACTCCCTGGGTGCTCCTACCGCCTGCGAGAATGCTGGTGTCCCCAACGTCTCCTACAACGGTTCCACCATCACCGCCGGCCCCAACACCTACATCATCTCCTCCCGCATCGACTGGGCTCCCTACTATGAGATGGCCATCAAGGCCGTCATGGACGGTACTGAGATCCCCGCTGACTACACCGGCAATCTGTCCACCGGCTCCGTGGTCCTGACCGACCTGAACACCGCTGTGGCCGCCGAGGGCACCCAGGCTGCTATCGACGCGGCCAAGGCCAAGCTGGAGAGCGGCGAGCTGCACGTCTTTGACTGCTCCACCTTCACTGTCAGCGGTGCCAACGTCAAGGACACCATGAAGGTCGATGCTGACGGTCACCTGACCTCCTACATGGCCGACGTGAATACCGACGAGGCGTACACCGGCGACACCGAGGTCGTGCACGACGGTTACTTCTCCGAGTCCGAGTTCCGCTCCGCTCCTTACTTCGATCTGTTCATCGATGGCATCAACACCCTGGATACCGCGTTCTGATCGACGTTTTCCAAGCCACAAAAAGGACGGGCTGCTTTGCAGTCCGTCCTTTTTTCATCCCATTTTTGCCGTCCTCCGCCGCCGCTGCGGGAGGCGCTATTTTCTCCTCCCGCAGCTGGCTTGACGTTTTTCACAAGTCGCCACACCCCTCTTTGTATAACCTTACATTTTTTGTGCATCCCTTACAATTTTTTTGTGATTTTTGATTTACAATGCTCGACATGTATGGTAAAATAAACCGCATGGAACAAAGCCCCGGCGTTTGCGAGGTGTTGCAGCCGTCTGCGCCGAAAGAAAGGATGACAGCCTTGGAAAACAAATGCGCGATCAAAATGGAGAACATCACCAAGCGGTTCGGAAAAGTTGTCGCCAACAACGCGATCAACATGGAGCTGCGTGAGGGTGAGATCCTGTCTCTGCTGGGTGAAAACGGCAGCGGCAAGACCACTCTGATGAACATGCTCTCCGGCATCTATTTCCCCGACGAGGGGCAGATCTACATCCACGACAAGCCCGTGACCATTGCATCGCCCAAGGATGCGTTTGCTCTCGGCATCGGCATGATCCATCAGCACTTCAAGCTGGTCGATCTGTTCACGGCCACGGAGAACATCATCCTGGGCCTGGAGGGCAAGCTGGACCTTGCCAACGCCCGCAAAAAGGTGCAGGACATCTGTGACAAGTACGGCTTCGACATCGACCCCGACATGAAGATCTACGACATGTCCGTTTCCCAGAAGCAGACCGTCGAGATCGTCAAGGTGCTGTACCGCGGCGCCGACATTCTCATTCTGGATGAGCCTACCGCCGTGCTGACGCCCCAGGAGACGGATAAGCTGTTCACCGTCATGCGCAACATGAAGGCTGACGGCAAATCCCTCATCATCATTACCCACAAGCTCCACGAGGTGTTGGACGTGTCCGACCGCGTGGCCGTGCTGCGCAAGGGCGAGTACATAGGCGATGTGCTGACCAAGGACGCCGACCAGCAGTCCCTGACGGACATGATGGTGGGCCGCAGTGTCAGCCTGAACATCAACCGTCCCGAGCCTAAGAACGTGGCCACCCGCCTGAAGCTGGAGGGGCTGACCGTGTTCGACGAACTGGGCGTCAAGCGTCTGGACAATGTGAGCTTCGATATCAAGGCAGGCGAGGTACTGGGCGTGGCCGGTGTGGCCGGCTCCGGTCAGCGTGAGCTGCTGGAGTCCATCGCGGGCCTGTACCCCATTGCCTCCGGCTCCGTTACCTACTACTCTCCCGAGGACAACAAGCCTCAGGAGCTGGTAGGCAAGGATCCCATGGATATCCGCAAGGCCGGTATCGCCATGTCCTTCGTGCCGGAGGATCGCCTGGGCATGGGCCTGGTTGGCTCCATGGGCATGACCGGCAACATGATGCTGCGCTCCTGGCGTAAGGGCCACGGCATTTTTCTGGACCGTAAAAACCCTGAGGCCCTGGCCCAGCGCATCTGGCAGGAGCTGGAGGTCGTCACTCCCAGCACCAGCTTCCCCGTCCGCCGTATGTCCGGCGGCAACGTGCAGAAGGTGCTGGTGGGCCGTGAGATCGCGCAGCAGCCCGCCGTGCTGATGACGGCTTACGCCGTCCGCGGTCTGGATATCAACACATCCTATACCATTTACAACCTGCTGACGGAGCAGAAAATGAAGGGTGTTGCCGTGGTCTACGTCGGCGAGGATCTGGACGTGCTGCTGGAGCTGTGCGATCGTATCGTTGTGCTCTGCGGCGGTCAGGTTTCCGGCGTGGTGGACGGCCGCACCACCAACAAGATGGAAGTGGGCGCACTGATGACCCGTATGGGAGGAGGCAAGGCAGATGAATAAAAGAGGATCGCTCTTTCATATTTCCAAGCGCGACACGCTGCCCCTGCCTAAGGCACTGGCCATCCGCGGCGGCATCATCCTGCTGGCTCTGGTGTTCTGCGGTCTCATCACCACCCTGCTGACCGGCGAGAACCCCATCAATGTGTACGGCACCATCCTCAAGGGTGCCTTCGGCACTGTCCGCAAAAGCTGGGTCACGTGGCAGAACGTGGCCATCCTGCTGGGCATCTCTCTGGCCGTAACGCCCGCGTTCAAGATGCGCTTCTGGAACATCGGCGCGGAGGGTCAGACCCTCATCGGCTGTCTTGCCTCCGCCGCCTGTATGATCACGCTGGGAAAGACCCTGCCCAACGCCCTGCTGATCCTGGTGTCTCTGGTGGCCGCTCTGCTGGCCGGCGCCCTGTGGGGCTTCCTGCCCGCCTTCTTCAAGGCCCACTGGAACACCAACGAGACGCTGTTCACCCTGATGATGAACTACATCGCTACCCAGCTCACCGCTTTCTTCATCATCATATGGGAGGTGCCCAAGGGCGCCGGTAAGATCGGCATCATCAACCAGTCCTCGGAGGCAGGCTGGCTGCCCCGTCTGGCCAACCAGCAGTACCTGCTGCCCATTCTGGTCATCGCCATCATGACCGGCCTGATGTACGTCTACCTGCAGTACAGCAAGCACGGCTACGAGATCGCCGTGGTGGGTGAGAGCCAGCGCACCGCCAGCTACGCCGGTATCAAGGTGGATCGCGTCATCATCCGGACCATGGTGCTCTCCGGCGCTATGTGCGGCCTCATCGGCTTCCTTCTGACCACCGGCGTGGATCACACCCTGACTACTACCATCGTGGACGGCCGCGGCTTCACCGCCGTCATGGTGTCCTGGATGTCCAAGTTCAACCCCTTCATTATGATCGCTGCCTCCCTGCTGCTGGTGGTCATGGACCGCGGCGCCAGCGAGGTGTCCAGCGTGTTCGGCCTGAACCACTCCTTCGCCGACATCCTGACCGGTATCATCCTGTTCTTCATCATCGGCACCGAGTTCTTCATCACCTACAAGGTCAGCCTGCGCAAGAACAGCAAGAAGGAGGCGTAATCGGATGTTTTTTAAGTTTATTGTATCGTTCTTCCCTCGTGCCGTCATGCAGGGTATCCCTCTGCTGTTCGGCAGCACCGGTGAGATCCTGACGGAGAAATCCGGCAACCTGAACCTGGGTATCCCCGGCATCATGTACGTTGGTGGCATAAGCGGCGTCATCGGCGCGTTCTTCTATGAACAGAGCGCCGCCCAGATGAACGGCTTCCTGGCCGTGCTGATCCCCCTGCTCTGCTCCCTGCTGGGCTCCCTGCTGATGGGCCTGCTGTACTGCTTCCTCACCGTGACGCTCCGCGCCAACCAGAACGTCACCGGTCTGGCCATGACCACCTTCGGCGTAGGCGTGGGCAACTTCTTCGGCGGCTCCCTCATCAAGCTCACCGGCAGCGAGGTCCCCTCCATTGCCCTGTCCAAGACCAGCCTGTTCTTCAAGACTACCCTCCCCGGTGCGGACAGCACCGGCTGGTTCGGCGAGCTGTTCCTGTCCTACGGCTTTCTGGCCTACGCCGCCATTCTCATCGCCATCGGCACGTCCTACTTTCTGAACCGCACCCGTCCCGGCCTGCATCTGCGTGCCGTGGGCGAGAGCGCTTCCACTGCCGATGCCGCCGGTATCAACGTCACCAAGTACAAGTACCTGGCCACCTGTATCGGCTCCATGATCGCGGGTCTGGGCGGTCTGTACTACGTCATGGACTATGCCAATGGCGTGTGGTCCAACAACGCCTTCGGCGACCGCGGCTGGCTGGCCATCGCCCTGGTCATCTTCACCATCTGGCGTCCCAACACCAGCATCTGGGCCTCCATCCTGTTCGGCGGCCTGTACATTCTGAACATCTACCTGCCCACCGGCACCCAGATGGCTGTGAAGGAGCTGTACAAGATGCTGCCCTACGTCATCACTCTGGTGGTGCTGATCATCGTCTCCCTGCGTAAGAAGCGGGAGGATCAGCCCCCTGCGTCCCTCGGTCTCTCCTACTTCCGCGAGGAACGCTGACCACACACAAAAAGAGTAGGCCGCTTGCGGCCTGCTCTTTTTTCCTATCTATTTTTAAGGAGGAAACGCCATGTCCACCCTGCTCATCCGGAACATCGCCCAGCTGGTCACCTGCGATGACGGCGACCGCATCCTGCAAGGCGCCGACCTCTACTGTGAGGCCGGTTTCATCAAGACCATCGGCCGCGATCTGGACGTGGAGGCCGACCGCGTCATCGACGGCAGCCATATGTTCTGCTACCCCGGCCTCGTCAACACCCACCACCACCTGTACCAGGTGTTCTCCCGCAACCTGCCCCAGGTCCAGAACATGGAGCTGTTCGACTGGCTGCGCACACTGTACGAGATCTGGAAGAATCTGGACGCCGACGTCATCCGCCTGTCCAGTCTCACCGGCATGGGCGAGCTGATGAAGCACGGCTGCACCACCTGCTTCGACCACCACTACGTCTTTCCCGCCGGCAGCGGCGACCTGCTGGGGGCGCAATTTGCCGCCGCCGATGAGTTGGGTATCCGCATGTACGCCAGCCGCGGCAGCATGGATCTGAGTAAGAAGGACGGCGGTCTGCCGCCGGACAGCGTGGTGCAGACGGTGGACGAGATCCTGCGCGACAGCGTCCACGCCATCGAAGCCTACCACGATGCGTCCTACGGCGCCATGCACCGTGTGGCGCTGGCCCCCTGCTCCCCATTCTCCGTGTCCGCCGACCTGCTGCGCGAGAGCGCCAAGCTGGCTCGCCAGTACGGTGTACGGCTCCACACCCACCTGTGTGAGACCAAGGACGAGGAGAACTTCATGCTGGCGCGGGAGGGCGTCCGCCCGTTGGCCTACATGGAGCGGCTGGGCTGGATCGGCGATGACGTCTGGTTCGCCCACGGCATCCATTTCAACGATGAGGAGCTGCGTCTGCTGGCCCAGACCGGTACCGGCGTGGCCCACTGCCCCATCAGCAACATGAAGCTTGCCAGCGGCGTGGCCCGCATTCCCGAGATGCTGGAGCTGGGTGTGCCGGTGGGCCTGGCGGTGGACGGCTCCGCCTCCAACGACGGCTCCAGCCTGCTGGAGGAACTGCGGATGGCATTCCTGCTGCACCGCCTGACCTCCAGCCGCAGGGCCCCCACCGGCTACGACGTGCTGAAGATGGCCACTCGCGGCAGCGCCCGCCTGCTGGGCCGCGACGACATCGGCCAGCTGGCCGAGGGCAAGTGCGCCGACCTGTTTATGATCGACGCCCGCCGGCTGGAGCTGGTTGGCTGCGGCTGCGGCGTCGGCGACCTGCTGGGCACTGTCGGTGTCCGCGGTCCCGTGGACTATACCGTAGTCCATGGCCGCGTCACCGTGGAGGACGGCCGCCTCACCACCGTGGATGAGGAACAGCTGGCGCGGGAAGCCGAGGCCAAGTGCCGCGCCTATCTGGCCATGTAGCAAAAACGCAGGGCCGGTATCTACCGGCCCTGCTGTGTTCCTTATTCCAGCTCGCTGCGATTGCCCGCCATGGTCTTGGCAAACAGTGACGCACTGCTGGGCGGTGTGTAAGTGATGGCGTTGGCCCCCGCGCGGATGGTGGCCAGGATGCTCTCCTCCGTGGGGCCGCCGGTGGCGATGATGGGCAGCTCCGGATAGCGCTGCCGCAGGGTCCCAACGATCTCCGGCGTCCTGGCCGCACCAGACACGTTGATGATGTCCACCCCCGCCGTCAGGTAGGGCTGGATGTCCGTATTCTCCGAGATGACCGTATACACCACGGGGATCTCCACCGCGTCCTTGATGGCATGGATGGTCTCCACCCCGATCTTGCTGTTGCACACCACGCCGTAAGCCCCCTGGTGCTCCACGTAGGCGGCCATGCTGGCGGAACGGACGCCGTTGGTCAGGCCGCCGCCCACACCGCAGAACACCGGCACCTCCGACACGCCGATGATAGCCTGTGTAATGGCAGGCTGGGGCGTGAAGGGATAGACGGCGATGATGGCGTCGGCGTTGATATTCTTGATGATGGCCACGTCTGTGCTGAACACCAGCGACTTGATACGGCGTCCGAACACACGGATGCCGCTGCACTCGCTGATGCAGCGGGGCACGGACAGCGCGTGCTTGCGCAGGTTGCCCTCATAGGCCGGTACAAATTTTCTCACTGGTATTCCTTTCCCGCTGCGATATGTCTATTCTGATCGGTTAATTATACCACGCGGTCGATGCTCTGTAAATATTTCCCATTAAAATTTGAACAGTTTCTTAATACTGTCTGCTTTTCTGCACTTTTCTGTGAGGTGACTTTTATGCTTTTCATCGTGCTGGGCGACATCACCCGATCTCACGCTGACGCCATCGTCAACGCCGCCAATACCTCCCTGCTGGGCGGCAGCGGCGTGGACGGCGCCATCCACCGCGCCGCCGGACCGGAGCTGCTGGCGGAGTGCCGCACGCTCCACGGCTGTGAAACAGGGCAGGCCAAGCTCACCGCAGCCTACCGCCTGCCCTGCCGCTATGTCATCCATACCGCCGGTCCCATCTGGCGGGGCGGCGGACACGGCGAGGCATCGCTGCTGGCCGCCTGCTACCGCAATTCCCTGGCGCTGGCGGCGGAGCACGGCTGCCGCAGTGTGGACTTTCCCTCCATCTCCACCGGTGTCTATGGCTATCCCGTGCTGCAGGCCGCCCACGTGGCCCTGAAAGCCATCATGGACTTCCTCCGCGGTCATCCGGACATGGATGTGCGCATAGTCTGCCACGGGGAGGACACCCTCCACGCCTATCAGGTGGTGTGGAACATGCTCTATCAGGACGTGAGGCCCCACGAAGAATAAAAGAAGCCCTCCGGCCCATGAAGTGGGTCGGAGGGCTTCTTTTGCGCACCAATGCGTCAGATCTTGATGAGTTCGTAGTCTCTGACGCCGATGCCGATCTTCTCGCCGTGCTCCAGACAGCTGCGCCAGTCCGTGTCGGGGTGGATGCGCCGGAAGTGGTCGTGCTCGTGGACATGACCCTCTCCATCGTCGACGGCGGACCCCCGCAGGGGCGTCTGGGCGTTGACCGCGTCCACGCAGGCCATGTCCAGTGCCACGGGATCGAACGATGCGAACATGCCCACATTGGGCACGATGGGCATATCGTTCTCCGGACGGCAGTCGCAGTTGGGGGACACATCGATAACCAGTGAGATGTGGAAGCAGGGCCGCCCGTCCACCACGGCCTTGGTGTACTCCGCGATCTTCCGGTTCAGGTTAGTGGTGGTCTCGTCCCAGTTGATCTGTACCGCGTTCTTGGGACAGACGGCGATGCAGCGGCCGCAGCCCACGCATCTGTCGTGGTCGATGACGGCCTTGCCGTCGGCGATGATCGGTGCGCCGTGGGCGCAGATCTTCCAGCACTGGCCGCAGCCGATGCACAGCTTCTGCTTCACATGGGGCTTGCCGGCGTTGTGCTGCTCCATCTTACCGGCGCGGCTTCCGCAGCCCATGCCGATATTCTTCAGGCAGCCGCCGAAGCCCGCCTCCTCATGGCCCTTGAAGTGGGTCAGAGAGATGAACACATCCGCATCCATGACGGCGCGGCCGATTTTGGCATTCTTCACGTATTCGCCGCCCACCACCGGTACCTCCACCTCATCGTTGCCCTTGAGACCGTCGGCGATAATGATCTGACATCCGGTGGTCATGGGGCCAAAGCCGTTGAGCATGGCGCTGTCCATGTGGTCCAGGGCGTTCTTCCGCCCGCCCACGTACAGGGTGTTGCAGTCGGTGAGAAACGGCTTGCCGCCCCGCTCCTTCACGAAATCCGCCACCGTTTTCGCCCAGTTGGGCCGCAGGAACGCCAGGTTCCCGGGCTCACCGAAGTGCAGCTTGATGGCCACGTACTTGTCCTGGAAGTCGATGTTGCCCATGCCCGCCGTTTTCATCAGCCGGGTCAGCTTCCGCTGCAGGTTCTCGTGATAGTCCGCCCGCAGGTCGGCAAAATAGACCTTCGATGCCATTTCGTCATCCTCACTTTCGTGGATAGTATTTTCATGATACCACATTTCCCCCGTTTGTGCTATACTCTTTTCATCGAAAGGAGGTGCCGCCGTGCGCATCTTGTCCCATACCGTCATCGCCGCGGAGTCCGGCCGCACCGCCAAGGAACTGCTGCGCGGCCTGTGGCACATCTCCGGCAGCCTGCTGAGCCGTCTGAAATTCCGCGGCGCCATTACCGTCAACGGTGCGCCCGTCACGGTGAATCACCTGCTCCACACCGGCGATATCCTGCAAGCCGATGTGTCTGACCAGCCCGGGGAGAATCCCCACATCCTGCCGGTGGACTACCCGCTGGCCATCCTCTACGAGGACGAGGACCTGCTGCTTCTGGACAAGCCCGCGGGCATCGCCATCCACCCCGCCGCCCTGACGGAGGAGACCGCCACCGTCGCAGGAGCTGTGGCCCACTACCTGCAAAGCGACAGCTTCCACGCCGTGAACCGGCTGGACCGCGGCACCACCGGCATCATGGCCGTAGCCAAGACCGGCTTTGTCCACGCCCGCTGCATGACCCTGCTCCATACCAACGACTTCCAGCGGGATTACCGCGCCGTGTGCGACGGCCTGCCGCCCCAGCCGGAGGGCGATATCGACCTGCCGCTTGGCCGCGCGGAGGGTTCCCTGCTGAAGCGCTGCCCCGATCCCCACGGCCAGAGCGCCCACACCCACTATCAGGTGCTGTCCGCTGCCAACGGTCGTGCCCTGCTGCGCCTGACGCCCACCACCGGCCGCACCCATCAGCTGCGGGTCCACATGGCCGCCATCGGCTGCCCACTCACCGGCGACTGGCTCTATGGCACGGAGGATCGCACCCTCATCGCCCGCCCTGCCCTCCACAGCTATCACCTGCGGATGGTCCACCCCGTCACCGGCGCCGTCATTGATGTCACCGCGCCCCTGCCGGAGGACATGCGCCGCCTGCTTTGATCTCGCCAAAAGAATATACCCATACCAGCCATTGTCAAGCCGTTTCTTTCGTGGTATACTGGACCGCAAGAACGACAAAAGGAGCAATGCCATGGATCTCTGCGACCGCAATGACATACAGGCCCTGCTGGCACGGCACGGCTTCCGTTTCTCCAGGGCTCTGGGCCAGAATTTCCTCATCGAGGGCTGGGTAGCGGAGGACATTGCCGCCGCCAGCGGCGCGGATGCCGATACCGGCGTGGTGGAGGTAGGCCCGGGCATCGGCTCCCTCACCACCCAGCTGGCCCGCCGCGCCGGTAAGGTGGTGTCGGTGGAGCTGGACCGCCGCCTGTACCCCGTGCTGGCGGAGACCATGGCCCCCTACAAGAACTTCACACTGGTGGAGGGCGATGTGATGCAGCTGTCCCTGCCCGCGCTGGTGCAGGAGCATCTCGGCAGCCTGCGGCCCGTGCTGTGCGCCAATCTGCCCTATAACATCACCACGCCGTTTCTCACTGCCTGCGTGGAATCCCACTGCTTCGACAGCCTGACGGTGCTGATCCAAAAAGAAGTGGCCCAGCGCATCTGCGCCGCCCCGGGCACCGCAGACTACGGCGCGTTCACCCTGCTGATGCAGTACTACACAGAGCCGGAGCTGCTGTTCACCGTGCCCAGCACCTGCTTCCTCCCCGCCCCCAAGGTGACGTCCGCCGTCATCCGCTGTAAAACCCGCCCCGCCCCGCCGGTACAGGTGCAGAGCGAGGCCGCCTTCTGGCGCACCGTCCGCGCCGGCTTTGCCCTGCGGCGCAAGACGCTGGTCAACAGTCTGCAAACCGGCTGGGAGCTGCCCAAGGACACCCTGACGGACATCGTCACCGCCTGCGGTCTGGAGCCTGCGGTCCGGGGTGAACGGCTGGGTCTTGCGGAATATGCCCGCCTGTCCGACGCGCTGCTGAACGCCAGTCGATAAGTTCACATAACAACACGCGAGGTATGCTCATCGCATACCTCGCGTGTTCTGCATTTTTCACGACAGCTTTTCCCAGTGCCGTGTCTGTAACGAACCTGCTGCAACGGGTACACCCGCCGCCTTCACAAAGCTGGCCGCCCAGGGCAGAGCTGTTTCCGGCGCGTCCACCTGGTTGACGTAAATCACATCGCACAGCCCCTCCGCCGCGATGACGCGGGCAACCATTTCCGGCGTGATGACCGAGCCCCAGCCGACTCCTGCCAGCCGCGCGAAAATGGCTGGACGGTGGGCCGCCTGTCGGATGGGCTGACCGAAGGCCGAGGCTCCCACCACGCAGATGGTCCGCGTCCGCTGGGGCGGCAGCACTGGCTCCCATGTCTCGTGCGCCTTGGCGGGCAGGCGTTTGGAGCCGTCCGCTTCCACCAGCACGAAGTCCGCCGCCTGCTGCCAGCCGTCAAAGTCCGGTGCGGTCAGCTTGCCCTCCGGTGTGAAGCTCCCTGCACAGGCCACGCCCTCTGCCGCCAGCGCCGCGGACAGCTGCTCCGCCGTCTCCGCAAACGGATACTGGGGCGGCTTCATGATGTGGGTGGTGGTGGCCAGCAGCACCGTGCCGCAGGGCCGCAGCTCCTCCGCCAGCTCGTACAGCAGACTGGTCTTGCCGCCGCTGCCGATCACTGCCGTGAGGCCCTGTGTGACGCCCAGCAATTTCCAAAGCGGTTCCATACCTCCACCTCCTGTTTTTTCCCATCATACCACGCCAAACTACCTCTTGCAACGGAAAACAGGTGCAAATCGTCAAAAATCACGGTAAAACTTGACAAAAAATCCAGATGGTGTTATACTCCACAAGTATTTCTGATCGGTAACAAAAGTTACAAATTGTTTCAGAATCTTTTGCCGCCCTGTTTAAGACTCCCTCAGAGCGGCCATACTGCGAGGTACTATGGAACGAATCGAACCTGTGAGACGGCCCGCCGCACCGGTGCGCCGCCGCCCAAAATTGACTCCCGTTTCCGTGTGCCAAGCCATCCACGACGCTCCTTACGGTCTTGCGCGCCTTGTGCGCCGCGGCGTCGGTGCCGTGGGTTACTGGCTGGCCTGGACGTGGGACGCTGTGGTCACTGACCAAAAGCAGATGTATCACGACTTTCTCCGCTCCCGCTTTGTCACCCGCTGGCGCGCCTTCTTCCGCAGCCCCACCCTGACGGGCTTCACGGCGGCGCTGCGGAGCAACTGGCTGGTGCGCCTGACGGCCATGGCCGCGCTGACCGCCGCCATCTTCGTAGGCGTGTCGCTGGACCCCTCCGTCCCCACGCTGGACGCCATCTGCATTCTGGTGGACAGCTCCGGCCCCCACGTGGTGTCCCAGGACACGGAGGAGCGGGACACGGGCTACCTGTCCCTGCGCCGCAGTCTTGGCGGCAGCCACGACATGCAATACCTGCTGCCCGCCGGGCAGAGCATCAACGTCACCCACAATGGTCAAACTATCACCGCCGTCTCCCAGGCCGAGCGCCTGCCTGCTTTTCTGGACCGCTGCGGCATCCAGCTGGGCAGTGACGAGATGGTGGAACTGAACCTCACCGGTGACGAGCTGTCCATCCGCATCAGCGGCACCCTGACTTACCAGCACTTCGTGACGGTGGAGACGGACTACGAGATCAAACGCACCCCCGATCCCCTGATGGACCAGGGTACGGAGGAGATCATCCGCAAGGGCGTGGCCGGTCAGATCGTGGAGACGTATGAGGATACGGTGGTGCGGGGCGAGGTGGTCTCCACCCGCTACGTAGGCGCCAGCCACGACACCTCCCACGCCGAGCTGATCCGCTACGGCACCCGCGTCTATGAGGTAGACCGCGATGACACCATCGAAAAGGTGGTGCCCTACGACAGCGGTGAGGGCGGCATCCTGTACTTCAAGTCCGGCGTTACCATGACCTATTCCAAGGTCATGACCTGTAATTCCACCGCCTATTACAGCGGCGGCGACGGCGGCGCAGCCTGGACCACCGCCGTGGGCGCCAAGGTGGGCATCGGCACCATTGCCGTGGACCCCACCGTCATCCCCTACTACACCAAGATGTTCATCCAGACCTCCAACGGCAGCCGCGTCTACGGCATGGGCACCGCCCTGGACTGCGGCGGCGCCATCAAGGGCAACATCGTGGACCTGTGGTTCCCCTCCTTCGCGGACTGCCGCAGCTGGGGCCGCCGCAACGTCACCGTGTATATTCTGGACCGCAAGTCCTCCTGAAGTGTATGAAAAAATCCCCTGCGGCGTGCCGCAGGGGTTTTTTCATGTTTCAATGACCGCGTTTTCCCGCAGGGGACAGTCTCCCAGCAGCCGCTGGGCCGCCGCCTGATACTCCGCCAGCGTGCGTGCCTTGCGGATGGCCTTCAGTTCCCGCTCCGCGCCGTCAAAGCTGCCGCTCAGATAGTTCCACAGCTCCCGCATCCGGTGCAGCACCGGCGTATCGCCGGACAACCGCCGCCGGTAATCCGCCAACAGCCGGTGATGGAACGCCTCCAGCTCCTGCCGCGACGCGGCAGCGCCGCCCCGCAGCCGGCGGCCCAGCGCCGGATCGGCCACCAGTCCCCGTCCCAGCATCACCGCCCGCACCTGGGGGTATTGGCGGCAGAAGTCCTCCGCCTCCGCCACGGTGAACAGGTCGCCGTTATACACCGGCGGCTCCCGCCGCCGCGCCAGTGCCAGCTCGAAGGCGTCACGGTGCACCGCCCCGCGGTAGAACTCCTTCTGCACCCGCGGGTGGACGATGAGCTCCGACACGGGATATTTTCCGTAGATGGCCAGCAGCCGCCCCCACTCCGCCGGATCGTTCTTCCCGATGCGGGTCTTGATAGACACCCGCATGTCCGGCAGCGCCGCGAAGACCTCCTCCAGACACCGATCCAGCTCCTCCGGATAGGCCAGCAGCCCCGCCCCCTTGCGCTTGGCGGTGACGATGCCGGAGGGACATCCCAGATTGAAGTTGACCTCCCGAATCCCCATGGCGTACAGCTCCCGCGCCGCCCACACGAAGTAGTCCCCGCGGTTGGTCAGCAGCTGGGGCACCGTGTCCGTCTCCCCCTGCGACACCTCATCCAGTTCCTTTTGCTGGAACGCCAGGTTCCCGTTGGGCGACAGGAACGGCGTAAAATACTTGTCCACACCGCCGAATACCTCCCGCTGGGCCCTGCGCCAGATGTAGGTGGTCAGCCCCTCCATGGGTGCGGCGTATAGTTTTATGTCAACCATTCGATCCCTCCTCCAGCAGGTGCGCCAGCGTCTCGCCCCGTACCGGGGTGTAGTCGTACTGCGCCAGCGCGGGGAACACCTGCCCCACCTGCTCCGGCACATTCAGCAGCGCCAGCTTCGCCGCCCGCGGCAGCGTCTTGACCGCGTACTCCAGCCGTGCCGCCGCAGTCCTCTCCCCGCAGCGCCACAGCCCCGCCAGCTCCTGCGGCGGGTGGGAGCGGGTGTACTTCGCGCCCCTGCCCGCGGCGTGCAGCGCCATCCGCCGGTGCAGATCGTTGGTCATTCCGGTGTAGAGACTGCCGTCCCCGCAGACCAGCACATAGACATAGTACAAGACCTCCGCCCCCTTTCTTTCCCCATCATACCCGATATTCCTTGCATTGGCAACAGCCTTATGATAAGATATGGTGTTGGAAAGCGAGGGATACTATGACCCTTTTTGACTATTATCTGCAATACATGACCCAGGTGTGGGAGGGCAAGCGCCCCGCCCCGGAGGGCATCACCCTGCCTGAGGACGGCGACGAGGCCGCCCGCATCCAGACTTTGGGCCGGCAGCTGCAAGCCATGGGCATGGCGGCCTTTGTCCGCGCCTGCGCCGCGCAGGACGGCACGGTGCTGCCGGAGGAGCTGTTCGTCACCGAGAGCAGCGATCTGGGCGGATTTCAGGTCTTCCTGCAGGGTGCGGAGACGCCGGAAGCCGCGCCGGAAGCTCCTGCCCAGCCGCCGGAGCCGGACCCTGACGCCGGCAAGCACGCCTTCGAGGTCTTTCTGGACTGCATCGCCATGGACGATGGGCTGGTGCAGTACCTCATTGACGTACTCAAGCGTATGGACCGCGCCGAGTTCTTCAAGCTGAGCCAGATCACCACCAAGCTGGACCTGGACCCGGAGGAGTTCCTGTACTGGCTGGCTCACCGGCAGGACTACGCCGGTGAGGATGAGCGGGCCTGCGCCGCCGTGATGGATGCCGTCCTGCTGCGTCTGGCGGAGGAGGGACGGCTGGATGCGGTGGCCGCCCTGCTCAGCGGCGACCGGAAGACCTTCGAGGCCCTGCGCTGCGAGGCGCCGGAGCTGGTTCACGCCCCTGTGGCCACCTACGACTGGTACGCGCAGCACTATCTGGATCGGGACTACCCCATCCGGCTCATCATGCGCCTGAACGGCGTAAAATTTCCTGACTGAGGTATCGAACATGCTTGAACAATATAAAGCTCTGGGCGTCAGCGACGCCGTGCTCACCTTCGGCGAGGGCGTCCTCGCCGACCTGAAGGATCGCTTCGCCGGTATCGACGCCATCGCCGAGGCCAACCAGATGAAGGTCATCGCCGCCATGCAGAAGAACCGGCTGGCCGCCAACCATTTCAACCTCTCCTCCGGCTACGGCTACGACGATGAGGGCCGCGACACGCTGGAGCGTGTCTACGCCGACTGCTTCGGCGCCGAGGCGGCGCTGGTGCGTCCCCAGATCACCTGCGGCACCCACGCGCTGGCGCTGGCGCTGGGCGCCAACCTGCTACCCGGCGACGAGCTGCTGAGCCCTGTGGGCGGCCCCTATGACACGCTGGAGGAGGTCATCGGTATCCGTCCCTCCGCCGGCTCTCTCAAAGAGTACGGCGTCTCCTACCGGCAGGTGGATCTGCTGCCGGACGGCAGCTTCGACTACGACGGCATCCGCGCCGCCATCGGCCCCCAGACCAAGCTCATTACCATCCAGCGTTCCAAGGGCTACGCCACCCGCCCCAGCTTCTCCGTGGATCAGATCGGCCAGCTCATCGCCTTCTGCAAGCAGTGCAAGCCGGACGTGATCTGCATGGTGGACAACTGCTACGGCGAGTTTACCGAGCTGCGGGAGCCGTCCGACGTGGGCGCGGACATGATCGTGGGCAGTCTCATCAAAAACCCCGGCGGCGGTCTGGCCCCCACCGGCGGCTACGTCTGCGGCAGGGCTGATCTCATCGACCGCTGCGCCCGCCGCCTGTCCGCCCCAGGTCTTGGGCGGGAGGTCGGCGCCAATCTTGGCCTGCTGACCCAGCTGTATCAGGGATTTTTCCTGTCCCCCACCGTGACGGCCTCCGCCGTAAAGGGTGCGGTGTTTGCCGCCGCCTGCTACGAAAAGCTGGGCTTCCGCGTGGTGCCCTCCGCCGCCGAGACCCGCCACGACATCATCCAGGCCGTGGAGCTGGGCAGCCGCGAGGGCATGGTGGCCTTCTGCAAGGGTATCCAGTCCGCCGCGCCGGTGGACAGCTATGTGACCCCCGAACCATGGGCCATGCCCGGGTACGACAGTGAGGTCATCATGGCCGCCGGTGCCTTCGTGCAGGGCAGCTCCATCGAGCTCTCCGCCGACGGCCCCATCCGCCCGCCCTACGCCGTGTACTTTCAGGGCGGCCTGACGTGGTATCACGCCAAGCTGGGCATCCTCATGAGCCTCCAGAAAATGCTGGAGGCCGGCCTCATCTCTCTTTAATTATGTAAACTTACAGAGACAGCCCTTCCGCTGCCAAATCACCATTTTCAGCGCCGTCTGCGAGACGGCGGGCCGGTTCGCCCATATCTACGCTCCGGCCGCCCCATCATCACCGCCTGCTGTGCGGCCCTCGTGCTGTGGAACCGCCTGTTCCTCAAGGAGAAGCTGAGCCGGAAGCACTGCGCCATGATTTTACTGGTAGCCGCGGGTATCGTGATCGCGGGGCCGTACAACGCATAACAACATAAAAAGAGGAGACGCGGCGCGTCTCCTCTTTTTATGTTGTTTACCGGCCGCTCATCACAGTCATGACCTCCATCTCCTCGGGGTTCAGGGTCTTTTTCATGGCCAGCCCTTCGTCGATGTCTACACTGATGATCTGCTCGCCCTTGGCGCAGATGATGCAGTTGGTCTTGCCCTCTGCCAACACCTGCACAGCCTCATAGCCCATGCGGGTGGCCATCACGCGGTCCTTGGCGCTGGCGTTGCCGCCCCGCTGGATGTGGCCCAGAATGGTGACGCGGGGATCCAGTCCCAGCTTTTCGCGGATCTCTTCCCCCACGGCGATGCCGCTGGCCGCGCCCTCAGCCACAACGATCATGAAATTGGTCTTGCCGCTGAGCCGCGCCCGCCGGATCTTCTCCGCTACATGCTGTTCAAAGTCGTACTCCCGCTCCGGCACCAGCACTGCCGTTGCTCCCACGGCCACGCCCACATACAGCGCCAGATAACCGGCGCGGTGGCCCATGACCTCCACCACGGAGCAGCGCTCATGGGACTGCATGGTGTCCCGCAGCCGGTCGATGCACTCCACCGCCGTGTTGGCGGCGGTATCGAAGCCGATGGTGTAGTCGGTACAGACGATATCGTTGTCGATGGTACCCGGGATGCCTACCACGGAGATGCCGAACTTGGACAGGTCCTGTGCGCCGCGGAACGTACCGTCGCCGCCGATAGCCACCAGACCGTCCAATCCCAGCAGCTTGCAGGTGTTGGCCGCCTTCTGCTGGCCCTCCTGAGTACGGAACTCGTCGCACCGCGCGCTGTACAGGATGGTGCCGCCGCGGTTGATGATGCGGCTGACGCTGGCGCCGTTCATCTCCATGATGTCGCCGGAGATCAGGCCGGCGTAGCCCCGCCGGATGCCCACGCACTCGATGCCGCGGGCCAGCGCACTGCGGACCACGGCACGGATGCAGGCGTTCATACCAGGTGCGTCTCCGCCGCTGGTCAGCACGCCGATACGCTTGACTGCATTGCTCATAAGATCTCTACCTCTTTCCTCGCTGCCGGCGCCCGCAGGTGCCCGCTATTGCTGCATTGCCCGTATTGTACCATACGTTCGGGCTGTTTGCAACGTCCTTTTCACGAAACTTGTCCCGTGCCTTTGGTCCCTTCCCGTAAATTCCCCCTTGACAAATCCGCCGCGCCGCGCTATGATAAGCACATGATTAGAAAATTAATTTTCGTTTAGGAGGCGATACCATGACCCAGCGAGAGCGCCAGTTGTTGGAGTGGATCCGGGAAAATCCCATGATCTCCCAGCAGGAGCTGGCCGAAAAGGCCGGTATCACCCGTTCCAGCGCCGCAGTACACATCTCCAGCCTGATGAAGAAGGGCTATATCGCCGGACGGGGCTATCTGCTGCGCACCGACCCCTACATCGTGGTGGTGGGCGGCGTCAACATGGACATCGGTGCCGTGTCACACGCGCCTCTGGTGGCGCGGGACTCCAATCCCGGCCGCGTCACCACTTCGCTGGGCGGTGTGGGCCGCAACATTGCCCATAACCTGTGCCTGCTGGGCGAGCATGTTTCCATGGTCACGGTGCTGGGGCAGGACAGCTTCGCCCAAAGCGTGCGGGAGAACGCCGCTGCCATCGGCCTGGACCTGACCCACAGCGCCGTCATCCCCGACGGGCGCACCGGCACCTACCTGTTCATCGACGACAGCGACGGTGACATGGCGCTGGCCGTCAATGACATGTCCATCTACGACCACATGACGCCGGACTTCCTGCGCCAGCGTCTGGACTTCATCAACCACGCCGACCTGGTGGTGGTAGAGACGAACCTGCCGGAGGCGTCGCTGCACTGGCTGTGCCAGCACTGCACCGCGCCCCTGCTGGCCGACCCGGTCTCCACCATCAAAGCCCCCAAGCTCCAGCCGGTGCTGGGCCGCCTGACAGCCCTGAAGCCCAACCGCATGGAGGCGGAACTGCTCAGCGGCGTCCCCATCCATAATGAGGCCGACGCGGCCCGTGCGGCGGAAAATCTGCTGGACACCGGCCTGCAGCAGGTCTACATCTCCCTTGGCAGCGACGGCCTGTACGCCGCCGACCGGCAGGGCCATACCGCGCGGGTGGTCTGCCCCAAGGTCCAGATCGCCAACGCCACCGGCGGCGGCGATGCGGCAGCCGCCGCGCTGGCCTCCTGCATAGCCCACGGCAAAACGCTGGAGGAGACAGCCCATCTGGCGATCGGTGCCGGCGCGCTGGCCTGCACCTCACCCGAGACGATCCACCCCGGCATGAGCTGGGAGAACATCCAATATATTCTTGACAAGGAGGAACTTTGATATGAACCGTTATCTGGACGTTGCACCCGAAGTACAGGAGGCCATCAAGGCCGGTAAGCCCGTCGTGGCGCTGGAGAGCACCATCATCAGCCATGGCATGCCCTATCCCCAGAACGTGGAGACGGCCCTGAACGTGGAGAAGATCATCCGCGAGGGCGGCGCCGTGCCCGCCACCATCGCCATCATCGGCGGCCGCCTGAAGGCCGGCCTGACCCCCGAGGAGATCGACTATCTGGGCAAGACCGGCGCCGGCGTCACCAAGGCCAGCCGCCGCGACCTGCCCATTCTGGTGGCGGAGAAGCGCGACGGCGCTACCACCGTCACCACTACCATGATGATCGCTGCCATGGCCGGTATCGAGGTGTTCGCCACCGGCGGCATCGGCGGTGTCCACCGCGGCGCGGAGACCACCATGGACATCTCCGCCGATCTGGAGGAGCTGGCCCAGACCCCCGTGATGGTGGTGTGCGCCGGTGCCAAGTCCATTCTGGATCTGGGCCTGACCCTGGAGTATCTGGAGACCCACGGCGTCCCCGTCATCGGCTACCAGACCGAGGAGCTGCCTGCCTTCTACACCCGTAAGTCCGGTTTCGGCGTGGATTACCGTCTGGACACACCCGCCCAGCTGGCCGAGGCGTTCCATGTCAAGCGTGAGCTGGGCCTGCGCGGCGGCATGCTGGTGACGAACCCCATCCCCGAGGAGTACTCCATGGACGCCGATGTCATCAATAAGGCCATTGATGAGGCCGTGGAGGAGGCCAAGGAGCAGGGCATCCACGGCAAGGCCACCACGCCCTTCCTGCTGGCCAAGATCAAGGACATCACCGGCGGCAGCAGTCTGGCTGCCAACATCCAGCTGGTGTACAACAACGCCCGTCTGGCCACTGCCACCGCAGTGGAGCTCAGCAAGCTGCGTAACGCCGACTGACGGTGAAGGAGCTCCTGACCACCCCCGCCGGTGTACTGGCCCTGTGGCTCATCGTCATCAACCTGGCCACCTTTGCGGTGTACGGTATCGACAAGAGCCGCGCCAAGCGGGGCGTGTGGCGCGTACCGGAAAAGACGCTGTTCCTGCTGCCCCTGCTGGGCGGCAGCATCGGAGCTCTGCTGGGCATGCGGACGTTCCGTCACAAGACGAAGCACTGGTACTTCGTCTGGGGCATCCCCGCGATCCTGCTGGCGCAGATCGCGCTGGCGGCATGGCTGCTGTACCGATAACAAAACCGGCTCTCCGTCTGACGGGGAGCCGGTTTTCCGCGAAAAAGCAGGTGACAGCGCCGCTTTCGGATGCTATAATGCCGGTGAGGTGAGCAACATGATGATCCGAAAAGCGGCCGCCGCCGATATCCCCGCCATCGCGGCCATCTATAATGCCCTGCTGGACCGTGAGGAGCAGGGTCTGCTGACCACCGGCTGGACCCGCGGCATCTACCCCACGGAGCAGACGGCCTTGGACGCCCTGACCGCCGGCACCCTCTACGTGCTGGAGGACGAGGGCCGCGTCACCGCTGCCGCCAAGATCGACCAGCACCAGATGCCCCAGTACGCCCAGTGTCCCTGGCAGTACGAGGCCCCGCCGGAGCGGGTGCTGGTGCTCCACACGTTGGTGGTGGACCCTGCCGTCAAGGGCAAGGGGTATGGCACCGCCTTCGTCCGGTTCTACGAGCAGCTGGGCCGCGAGACGGGACGGAACTGCCTGCGCATCGACACCAACGCCCGCAACACCCCCGCCCGCACCCTGTACGCCCGTCTGGGCTATATCGAGGCGGGCATCATCGGTGGCAGCTTCAACGGTATCCCCGGCGTACAGCTGGTCTGTCTGGAAAAAACCGTCTGATTGTTGCATATGCCGCTGATATTCGGCAGAACATTCCATATACTAAAGAAAATCATCCACAAAGGAGGACGTGTCATGGCCATTGTACACGCAACGACGCAGAGCTTTGAACAGGAGGTCCTGCACGCGGACAAGCCGGTGCTGGTGGACTTCTGGGCGGCATGGTGCGGTCCCTGCCGGATGCTGGCCCCCGTGCTGGAGTCCCTGTCCGATCGGGACGATTTCAAGATCGTCAAGGTGGATGTGGATGCGGAACCGGCCCTTGCCATGCAGTTCGGCATCGAGAGCATCCCCACCCTGCTGGTGTTCCGGAATGGCCAGCTGGTGAACAGATCCATCGGACTTGTCTCCCAGCCGGAGATCCTGCGTCTGATGCAGTGAACCGAATGCCTGTACCGCCGCTGGTACAGGCATTTTTCCTGTTGACAACCCGTCTGCGGCTGGGTACAATGGGGCAAAATCAACTGACAGGGGGTACTTCCCAATGAACATCGGACTGCTGGGCTTTGGCGTGGTGGGCGGCGGCGTGCTGGAGTTGACCCAGAGCCGCAGCGACATCGCCGTTTCCCGTGTGCTGCTGCGCAGCCCCAAGGCCGGCCTGCCGGAGGGCCTGGCCACCTACGACTTCAACGACATTCTGACCGATGACGCCATCGACACGGTGGTGGAGGTCATGGGCGGGCTGCACCCCGCCTACGAGTACGTCAGCGCCGCTATGGAGCGGGGCAAGAACGTGGTCACGGCCAACAAGGCCCTAATCGCCGCCTACTATCCGGATCTGACGGCACTGGCAAAGAAAAAGGGCGTGGCCCTGCGCTGCACCGCCGCCGTGGGCGGCGGCATCCCGTGGCTGGTGAATCTGGCCCGTGTCAAGCGGCTGGACACCGTGGGCGCCGTGGGCGGCATCATGAACGGCACCACCAACTTCATCATGGACGCCATGCACAAGTCCCCCGTGGACTTCCCCGCCATTCTCAAGGAAGCGCAGGACTTGGGCTACGCGGAAGCGGACCCCTCCGCCGATATCGACGGTGATGACATCCGCCGGAAGCTGTGTATCTCCGCCAACATCGCCTTTGACGCAGTACTGGAGGAGACGGCCATTCCCACCTTCGGCATCCGCACCGTCACGGCGGAGGACATTGCCGCCTTCAAGGCCCACGGCTTCGTGTGCAAGCTGCTGGCCGCAGCGGAGTCCACGGAAAACGGCGTCTGTGCCTATGTGGAGCCCACACTGGTGGACGCCGGTGAACCGGAGGCCGCCGTGCCCGCCAACTACAACCTCATCACCTGCACCGCCGAGCGCGTGGGCCGCCAGAGCTTCTTCGGTCAGGGCGCGGGCCGCTTCCCCACCGCCTCCAATGTGGTGCAGGACTGTCTGACCATCCTGTCCGGTGACAAGTCCTTCTACACCGGCAAGGCCGACACCGCCCAGCTGGACGGCTCCGCCGAGGCCCACCCCTACTACGTGCGCACCGCCGCGCCGGACGACTTCCTGCGCAGCGTCACCGCTGACCACTGGGGCGCGGGCGTCGTCACCTCCGCCGTCAACACCTACGCCATGCTGGCATGGGCCAGGCGCCAGCTGGCGGCGGACCCTGCCTGCTTCATCGCCGGTATCCGCTGAACTTCTTCATCACGCAAAAAGAGGGCTGCGCTGCGGCTCTCTTTCTCCGTTTAAGGAAATCTTTATGATTCGTTCAAATATTCCCCCGTTTTTTGTGGTAGGATACCATGCAGCATGATGAACTATATTTCCACGAAAGAGGCCCGCACACATGAAACAGCACCGCGCGTTCACTGAAAAACAGAAAAAGCTGCTGTCCGGCGGCGCGATCGTCATTTTTGTCCTGCTGTCTGCGGCGCTGGCCTGGTTCGCGGGCCGTCCCATGGTCCGTTTCGCCAGGGAGCCGGAGGCGTTCCGCCAGTGGGTGGCCGGTCACGGCGTCTGGGGCATGGCCGCCTACGCGGGCATGGTGTTTCTGCAGGTGCTGGTGGCCATCATCCCCGGCGAACCGCTGGAGATCGCGGGAGGCTACGCCTTCGGCGCCGTGTGGGGCACGGTGCTGTGCCTGCTGGGCTCGATCCTGGGCAGTGTGACGGTGTTCGCCGTGGTGCGGAAATGGGGTATCCCGCTGGTGGAGGTGTTCTTCCCCAGGGAGAAGCTGGAAAAGCTGTCCTTTCTGCGCACGTCCCCTAAGCGGACAGCGCTGCTGTGGCTGGTATTCACCGTCCCCGGCACACCCAAGGACCTGCTGTGCTACTTTGCGGGCCTCACGGACCTGAGCTGGTCTTCCTGGCTGCTGATCGCCTCCGTGGGCCGCATCCCCTCCATCGTCACGTCCACCGTGGGCGGCGATGCTCTGGGCATGCAGAATTACCAGTTCGCCGTTGTCACTTTCCTCGCCACGCTGGTCATCGCCGGTGTCGGCCTGCTGATCTACCGGCAGGTCTGCCGCCGCCACGACGCCCACCGCGGCTCTGCCAACAGTGATACGTGACATGCAGGAGCCATAGTATATCGTCCGTCATCGAAACGCCGCCCGCCGGGGCGGCGTTTTTTCTGTCAGCGGCGAGGGCAGGTTGACAATTCTATTCGGTGGGTTCATACTGATGCAGCATATCTGATGCGCGGCCGCTGCCGGCAGATCATAGCACTTCGCCCGCTCCGGCATCTGAAACGCCTTTTCGTCTGCTTGTCTCCTTCGGCAGAATCTCCAATTTTGATTTGTAAAATTTTCCTCTTTGCACAAAATTACTTGTAGATTTTTCCAGAGAATGCTGTATAATATCGTTAAAATACTGTCAAGAACGCCCGTGCGATTTTGGTTTTTTCTCATTCGGAGGACTGCGCCCTGTGCGCCCGGAAAGGAGGCGTTGGCATGGCCGGGAATTTGAAAATACGGACGCTGGGCAACTGGAGTCTGGGGATCACCGCGGTACTGGCGATCCTCTGTATCGCCGTGTCCATTCTGGGCTTTCGGAAATACGAGGTGCTGCAAAGCTCCACCCGGGACTACATCGCCTGTGAGGCCGCAGCCCAGCGATTCCAGACAGGCTCGGACACGCTGACCCGTCAGGTGCGGCTGGCCGCCGCCACCGGTGAGCAGACCTATATCGACGCCTATTTCGAGGAGGCCAACGTCACCCGCAGCCGTGAGACCGCGCTGGCGGACCTGTCCGCCCTCCACGGCGGCGAGGACGCCAAGTCCGAGATCGCCGGCGACGTGGATGCAGCTCTGGCGTGTTCACCGACACACTGACGGCACGGCAGCAGCGGGCGGCGGATGTGTTTGCCCGCATTTTCCGGACCATCACCGTCTGCGTGGTGCTCTTCGCCGCAGTGATGCTGCTGGAGTGCATGGTCATCCGCCGCGGCATCGTACACCCCCTGCTGGAGTATAACGAAAGCATCCACCACGGCGTCATCGCCCCCATCCACGGAGTAGCGGAGCTGCGGACGCTGGCGGAGACCTATAACAGCATCTACGAGGAAAATGAGGAACGGGAGATGCTGATGAAGCATCAGGCGGAGCACGACAGTCTGACGGAGCTGCTGAACCGCCGCTCCTTCGATCAGATCCTGAGCCTGTATGAAAAAGACCGGAGCAGCTTCGCTCTGATCTTGGCGGATGTGGACGTCTTTAAGCAGATCAATGATACCTGCGGCCACGACACGGGCGACCGCATCCTGAAAAGGGTGGCCGCGCTCCTGCACACCACCTTCCGTTCCACCGACTACGTGTGCCGCATCGGCGGCGACGAATTTGCCGTCATCATGGTGGATATGAGCCGCGAGCTATACTACACCATCACCGATAAAATCGCGGAGATCAACGGCCTGCTGGCCGTACCGGAGGACGGCCTCCCCGCGGTATCCCTCAGCGCAGGCGTGGCCTTCTCCGATGAGAATGGCTTCTGCGGCAGCCTGTTCAGGGCGGCGGACAGCGCCCTCTATACCGCCAAGGCCCATGGCCGCTGCGGCTGCAGCGTATCCCCCGCGCCAGACGAGACCGGCAGCAAAAGCTGAGGCGCGACGCATCATGACCCCGGAAACCTTTCGCCGGCAGCCGGGCGGCCCGGGCGCAGCTCTCCCCCCCAACCGATGCGCGGCATCGCTGTCAAACAAGCAAAAGAGGAGTAGTAGAGATGTCATTGAAGAAACAGATCCTTGTGGTGGAGGACAACCAGATCAACCGCGAGATGCTGCGCATGATCCTGTCCGGCCAATACGACGTGACAGAGGCGGATAGCGGCCAGACAGCCCTGAACCTTCTGCGGGATCGCAAGGACGATATTGCCCTGATCCTGCTGGATGTGATGATGCCGGTGATGGATGGCTATACGTTTCTGGAGCTGGTGAAGCAGGACCCCGAGCTGGCCCTGATCCCCGTCATCGTCACCACCCAGAATGACAGCGAGACCGATGAGATCGCCGCGCTGGAGCACGGTGCCACGGACTTCGTGCCAAAGCCCTACCGCCCCCAGATCATCCTGCACCGCGTGGCCAGCCTCATCAACCTGCGGGAAAATGCAGCCATGGTCAACCAGCTCCGCTATGACCGGCTCACCGGTCTTTACAGCAAGGAGTTCTTCTATAAGCAGGCGCAGGAGCAGATGCGCACCCATCCGGAGCGGCAGTATACCATCATCTGCTCCAATATCGAAAATTTCAAGCTGTATAACGATGTGTTCGGCATCGCCGCCGGCGACCGCCTGCTCCGCGAGATCGCCAACATGTTTCTGGAGCTAAAGGGCCGCGATGAGATCTGCGGCCGCTTCAACGCCGACCGCTTCATGCTCCTGCGCAGTCAGGAGCACCGCACTGCAAACTACGATCACCTTGTGGAGACCGGTCAGCAGATGCTGAGCGCGGCGAAGAACACCGTTATGAAGTGGGGCGTGTATGAGGTGGCCAGCGAAGGCGTCTCTGTGGAGCAGATGTGCGACCGTGCCTTTCTGGCAGCGGACAGCATCCGTGGCCAGTACAACACCCATTTCTCCGTCTACGATGACAGCCTGCGCAGCAAGCTGCTGCGGGAGCAGGTCATCACCGAGTCCATGGAGGCCGCCCTCGCCCAGAGGCAGTTTCAGGTCTACCTCCAGCCCAAGTTCAGCCTGCTGGACGACCGACTGGCCGGTGCCGAGGCGCTGGTGCGCTGGATCCATCCTGAGATGGGCTTCCTGTCCCCCGGTGAGTTTATCCCCCTTTTTGAAAAGAACGGCTTCATCACCCAGCTGGACCGCTACGTCTGGGAGGAGGCGTGCCGCCTGCTCCACGACTGGCAGAGCCGTGGGCTCACCACCGTCCCCGTGTCCGTCAACATCTCCCGCGCCGACATCTATCAGGCAGACGTGGCCGATGTGCTGCTGGGTCTGATACGAAAGTACCGGCTGAAGCCCGCCCTGCTGCATCTGGAGATCACGGAGAGCGCCTATACTGAGGATCCGCAGCAGATCATCGACACCGTGGCGCATCTGCGCTCCCTTGGCTTCATCATCGAGATGGACGACTTCGGCAGCGGCTACTCCTCCCTGAACATGCTGAACCAGATGAAGCTGGACATCCTGAAGCTGGACATGAAGTTCATCCAGAGTGAGACAGCCAAACCGCCGGAGCAGGGCATCCTCTGCTTCATCGTCGAGCTGGCCCGCCGGCTGAACCTCAGCGTGGTGGCCGAGGGCGTGGAGACCCGGGAGCAGCTGGAGCACATCCGCGACATCGGCTGCGACTACGTGCAGGGCTACTTCTTTGCCAAGCCCATGCCCAGCGCCGAGTTTGAAAAATACCTGACCGAGGAGCCCTCTCGCGCCATCATAGGCCGCGCGGTGTTCACCCGCCCTGCCCAGACTCTGCTGGTGGCGGACGAGGATCCCGACTACCGCGCCCAGGTGCGCGCCACCTTTTCCGGTCTCCGCCAGGTGCTGGAGGCCGCCGACGCGGTCACGGCTCTTGCCTGCGTGGCGGAGCACGAACGCGACGAGACGTTCGCTGTGCTGCTGAGCATGACCCTGCCGCAGCAGGGAGCCTTCGACGTGCTGGCCGCCATCCAAGCCAACCCCGCCCTCTGGCACGTCCCTGTTCTGGTAACATTGCCACAGGACGAAGCGCTGGAGAGCCAGGCCCTGCGCGCCGGTGCGGATGACTTCATCAAAAAGCCCCATACCCAGGTGGGTCTGCGGAAGCGGCTGGAGCTGCTGACCGGCTTATCCACCCACAAGGCACGGGAGCGCACGCCGCAGAACCATACCTGCCGAGACTATCTGACGGGTCTGCTGAACCGCCGCGGCCTCCATACCGCGCTGGATTCCCTGTGGCGGGAGGACCTGCCTCTGGCACTGTATATTTTCGATCTGGGCGGCCTGAAAAAAGTCAGCGACGGCTGCGGTCACGACCATGACAGCCAGCTGCTGAAAGCCTTCGGCGAGCTGCTGCGCAGGCGCACCCGAAACGGCGACATCCTCTGCCGCTACGGCGGGGACGAGTTTGTGGTGATCCTCCGCCGCATGGACAACGCCGAGGCGGTCCGGCGCAAGGGTACCGAGATCTGCCGCGCCATCGGCGAGCTCCTGCCGGGTGCGGAGCTTCTCGGCAGCTGCTCCGCCGGCGCCGTCCTGTGCGGCGACGAGGAATGTCCCTTTTCCGAGCTGCTGGAAAAGGCGACCAAGGCCCTGTACCGGGCCAAGCGTCTGGGCAAAGGTACCTGCTGTCTCTGGCACGACGAAGCCGAGAAAGATATCTGCCTGTAAAGACAGCGCAGACATAGAAGCAGGGAGTAAAAACAAAAGGCAATTCGGGCCGGGCACGCCGGCGCTGATCGATGTCGGTGCTGATGCTGGCCGCCGCAGGGAATTCCCTGCGGCGGCCTTTTTTGCTATACTCATTTTATCGCCTCGCCAAGTATCTGCCGCAGCAGCTCCGCCGTGGTCACCTCGCCCCGCAGCACACGCTGGCACTGCTCCCGCATCTGGGGCGTCACCTGGCAGCCCTCCATGCGGACGGAGGCCTCCGCGTTCTTCATAGGAAGTGTATATCGTTTGTCGCTGCTCTTGCACATAGAAAAACTCCTCGCGTCATCCGCGAGGAGTCTGGAGCTTGTGGCCGGATTCGAACCGGCGACCTGCTCATTACGAGTGAGCTGCTCTGCCAGCTGAGCCACACAAGCACAGTGAAATACCAGATGATAGTATAACATATCCCCGTGCCGCCGTCAACCGTCTTTTCGCCGTTCCGGCGAAATAATACATAACGTAATCTCCCCATCGAAGCCTGCCGCTTTTTCTCACGCCGCGAAAATCCGCTCCCTTCCCCGTTTCCGTCACACCCTGGGAAAAAGCTTCGCTTTTCCCTATTCCCCCGCTTTTCCCTGACAATTTCGCTATTCCGCTGCAAGACGTTCCCTTTACATACATTTTACATAATCCTGCATTACATAATTTTTACAAAGAGTTATCCACACTTTCCACAAAGTTTTCCACAGCTATGTGCTCCCTGTATTTTCAATACTTTTCCTCCTTTTTCGCCAGATTCACCGACACTCATACTTCGGTTTCCACTTTTCTAATCTCCCCGTTTTACTTTACATAACATCACAAATCGACGCGCACAGCCATCTTGTTTACCATAACGACCCCTTCTGCCAGCCATCGGAGCAGGAAAACGCCCCGCTCCCGAAAGAGCGGGGCTGCACGTTATGTCAGTGTACCCAGATCCATGGTGGCGTAGGCATTGAGGTCCAGTCCGGCACGGCGGCCCGCCAGATACTCGTAGTAGCCCTGCGCGCCGATCATAGCGCCGTTATCTCCGCACCATCGCAGCGGCGGCAGGAACAGCCGCGTCCCCGTCTTACGGCAGGCGTGCTCCAGATCCCCGCGGATGACGGAGTTCGCCGCCACGCCCCCGGCGGCCACCAGCGTGTCATACCCTGTCAGCTCCAGCGCCCGCATGGCGCGGGGCACCAGCTCGCCCGACACGGCGCAGGCGAAGTCCCGTGCCAGCGCGGGGGCGTCCAGTTCCTCCCCCTTCTGCTGGGCGTTGTGGGCCAGGTTCACCACCGCCGTTTTCAGGCCCGAGAAGCTCATGTCCAGCTCCGCGCCGGACACGTGGGCACGGGGCAGCTCATATTTGCCGCCGGCGGACTGCTGCGCCAGCTCGTCCATGGGCTTGCCGCCGGGATAGGGCAGTCCCAGCACACGGGCCGCCTTGTCGAAGCACTCCCCCGCCGCGTCGTCGCGGGTAGCGCCCAGCACCGTCATATCCGTGTAGTCCCTCACGTCCACGATCAGGGTGTTGCCGCCGGAGATGGCCAGTGCCACGAAGGGCGGCTCCAGCTCCGGAAACGCCAGATAGTTGGCGGCGATGTGGCCCCGCACATGGTGTACGGGGATCAGCGGCACCCCCAGCGCGTAGGCAGCGGATTTGGCAAAGGACACCCCCACCAGCACCGCGCCGATAAGCCCCGGGGCATACGTTACCGCCACGGCGTCGATGTCTCGCTTCGTCAGGCCCGCGTCGGCCAGCGCCTTGTCGGATAGGGCGGCGATGGCCTGCACGTGCTTGCGGGAGGCGATCTCCGGCACCACGCCGCCGTACAGGGCGTGCATGTCCGCCTGAGAGAGGATCGCGTCGGACAGCAGCTGCCGTCCGTCCCGCACCACTGCCACAGCCGTCTCGTCGCAGGAGGATTCAAAGGCCAGAATGTTCATTGCGCCGCCTCCTCCGTGTAGTATTTTGTGAGGATGAGGGCGTCCTCCTTGGGCAGGTCGTAGTAGTTGCGCCGCCGCCCCACCTCCCGGAAGCCGAAGCCCTCATACAGCGCGATGGCCGCCGCGTTGGAGGACCGCACCTCCAGCGTCAGGAACGCCAGATGATTGCCCTTTGCGAAGTTGTCGAACACCTGCAGAAGCTGGGCTGCCACGCCCTGCCTGCGGCAGGAGGGGTCCACGGCCACGTTGGTAATGTAGCCCTCGTCAGCCACCACCAGCAGGCCCGCGTAGCCCACCGCCTTCTCCGTCTCCGGCTCCACCGCCACCAGAAAGGCGGCGCACTGGTTGTCCAGCTCCTCAGCCAGCATCTTCTTGGACCACGGGCGGGAGAAGCACATCCGCTCCAGCTGCTCCAGCCGGTCCAGATGCTCCGCCGCCATGGGTACGATCTTTACCTGTTTCATGTCTTACTCCTTCGCTGCCAGCCAGTTTTTGCCGCTGTGCGCCTCGGCGATCAGGGGCACGGACAGCTGCGCGGCCTGCTCCATCTCCTCCGTCAGCAGGCGCTCTGCCTGCTCCCGCTCCGATGCCGGACACTCCACGATCAGCTCGTCGTGTACCTGCATGAGAAGCCGGGCGCGCAGCCCCTCCCGCTTCAGGCGGTGGTGTACCCGCACCATGGCCAGCTTCATGATGTCGGCGGCGGTGCCCTGCACCGGCATGTTCAGCGCCACCCGCTTGCCGAATTCCCGCATGTTGAAATTGCTGCTTTTCAGCTCCGGCAGGGCGCGGCGCCGGTGCATCAGCGTCTGGACGTAGCCGTCCTGCTCCGCCTTGGTGACCACGTCGGTCATATACTGCCGCACGCCCTGATACGTCTCAAAATACCGCTCCATATACGCCTTGGCCTCCGCCACCGTGACGCCGATGTCCTGCGCCAGCGAGAAGGCGGAGATGCCGTAGACGATGCCGAAGTTCACCGCCTTGGCGCGGCGGCGCATCTCCGGTGTCACCTCCTGCGGCTCCACATGGAACACGCGGGAGGCGGTGACGGTGTGGAAATCCTCCCCTGACCGGAACGCCGCCTGCATCTCGGTGTCGCCGGCAATGTGGGCCAGCAGCCGCAGCTCGATCTGAGAGTAGTCCGCGTCCACCAGCACGCAGCCCTCCGGCGCGGTGAACATCCGCCGCAGCTGGCTGCCCAGCTCCGTGCGGGTGGGGATATTCTGGAGGTTTGGCTCCGTGGAGCTCAGCCGCCCCGTGGCCGTCACCGTCATCTGGAAGCTGGTGCGCACTCGCCCGTCCGGCTCGATGACCTTCATCAGCCCATCCACGTAGGTGCTTTTCAGCTTGGCGTACTGCCGGTAGCGCAGCACATCCGCCACGATGGGCGCATCGTACCGCAGCTTTTCCAGCACGTCGGCATTGGTGGACCAGCCGGTCTTGGTCTTTTTCCCGTGGGGCAGGCCCAGCTTTTCAAACAGGATCACGCCCAGCTGCTTGGGAGAGTTGATGTTGAATGTCTCTCCCGCCGCGTCGTAGATAGCCTGCTCCGTCTCGTCCATGACGCCCTGCAGCGTCTCGCCGTACTGGGCCAGCGCCTTCCGATCCACCAGAAAGCCCGCCGTCTCCATCTCCGCCAGCACGCGGCACAGCGGCAGCTCCACATCGTAGTAGAGCGGCTCCATGTCCAGCTCCCGCAGCTTGGGCGCCAGCGTCTCGTGGAGCGCCGACACGGCGGAGGTATAGCTGATGAGCGCCGTCTGCGCCGCCGCGTCGTCCCCCAGCAGGGAGGTGAACGCCTCCGGCTCCAGATGGGCGGGCTTGGGCAGCTCCTCGTTATAAAAGGAGAGGAACAGCTTGGCGATATCGTAGCTGCCGGCGGTGGCGTCGCAGAGGTACGCCGCCAGCGCCGTATCGAACACAAAGCCCTCGGCGGGCAGCTCCCGCTCCAGCAGGGCGCGTATCATATCCTTAACGTTGTGCCCCACCTTTTTGATGTCCGCCGCGAACAGCGACGCCAACAGGTCATGCCAGTTCCCGGCGTAGCGGTTTTCGTACAGCTCCGCCATCAGGGTCGCATCCTCCCCCGCCTCGCACTCTACCGCCAGCGCGGAGAGATCCGGCAGGCCGTAGACGGTGACGCGCTCTGCCGCCCGCCACAGGGTCAGCAGCTCCTCCGCCCGCGCCGCCGTCTCCACGATCTCCGCATGGGCGGTGTGAGACGGCTTTTCCTCCGCGGTGCGGCTGGGGGACAGACCGTACTTGTCGATGAGCTTCTGGAACTCCAGCCGCAGGAACAGGTCGTACAGCTCCGGCTTGAAGGGCTGGCGCAGGTTGTCCTCCGGTCTGAACTCCAGCGGCGCGTCGGTGACGATGGTGGCCAGCCAATAGCTGTGCCGCGCCGACTCCTCCCCCTCCTGCAGCTTCCGCAGGGCGGCGGGCTTGGCGTGAACGTCCGGCATCTGTGCGTACAGCGTATCGATGCTGCCGTACTCCTGTACCAGGGCCATGGCGGTCTTTTCCCCGATGCCCGGCACGCCCGGGATGTTGTCGGAGCTATCGCCCATCAGAGCCTTCAGGTCGATCATATGGATGGGTGCGAAGCCGTAGGTCTCCTGAAATGTCTCCGGCGTCATGTCCTTGGTGGTGGTCTGGCCCATGCGGGTGGACACCAGCTTCACCTTGGTGTGGTCGGTGATAAGCTGGAGGCTGTCCTTGTCGCCGGTGACGATGACGCAGTCCCAGCCCGCCGCCTCGCATTTGCGGCTGATGGTACCGATAAGGTCGTCGGCCTCGTACCCCGTCAGCTCATACCGAGGGATGCTCATGGCCGTCAGCACCTGCTTCAGCGGCAGCATCTGCATCGCCAGCTCCTCCGGCATTCCCTTGCGCTGGGCCTTGTAGGCCGCATCGGCCTCATGCCGGAACGTAGGCTCCCGCCGGTCGAAGGTGACGCACAGCGCCTCCGGCTTCTCCTCGTCCAGCAGGCGCTGCAGCGTGGTGATAAAGCCGTAGATGGCGTTGGTGTATAGTCCCTGCCGCGTGGTCAGGGGCCGGATGCCGTAATAGGCGCGGTTGACGATGCTGTTGCCGTCAAGGACCATCAATTTCATAGGGAGCCTCCGTTTTTATCCATAAGTAATTGTATTATACGCCGATTTCCCCCATAAAACAACCGTTTCTCTTGACAGCTTTCGGTTTTGTGATAGACTTGTCTGGTGCTTTGCGGAATTTTTATAAAGACATCGGCGCGCTGCGCCATTGGATAAAGGAGGCTCCCTGGCATGATCGAATCCTTTCTGACGGTGGGCCGTCAGATCATTACGCTATATCTGCTGATGGCCGTGGGCTACGTGCTGGGGAAGCTCAAGCTCATCGACGACCATGGCGCCGCCAGCATGAGCACGCTGGTGATGTATATCGTCAGCCCCTGTATGCTGCTGGTGGCCTTCCAGCGTCCCATTGAGCAGGATACGCTCCACAACTTTTATGTCGTGGTGGCCGTGTCCCTCCTGCTGCACGTGGCTTTCATCGTGCTGTCCCGCCTGATGATCCACGACACGGACCGGCATCGCCGGAACCTGCTGCTGTTTGCCGCCGTGTTCTCCAACTGCGGCTTCATGGGCTACCCCGTGATGACCTCTCTGATCGGCACCATCGGCGTATTCTACGGCTCGGCCTACAACGTGATTTTCACGTTCCTCAGCTGGACCTACGGCATCTACGCCATCACCGGTGACAAGACCCAGCTGAAGCTGCGCCCCCTGCTGCTGAATCCCGGCGTCATCAGCATCGTGCTGGCTCTGGCCCTGTACCTGCTGGAAATCACTCTGCCGGATATCATCATGACCCCCGCGACGTACCTCTCGGCCCTGAATACGCCGCTGCCTATGGTGGTGGTAGGCTCCCAGCTGAGCCACGCCGACTTTCGCGCCGCTCTGAAGGGCGCCAGCTCCTGGATCACCATGCTGCTGCGTCTGGTGGCGTTCCCCCTGCTGTCTCTGGGCATCTGCCTGGCCCTGGGTCTGAACAGCGATCTGACCATGGTCCTGGTCATCGCCGCCAGTGCGCCGGCAGCTGCTCTGCTGAGCATGCTCTCGGCCAAGTTCGAGCTGGACTCGGAGCTGGCCTCCTCCATGGTGTCGGTACAAACCGCCTTCTCCGCCCTGACCATGCCCCTGGTCGTGAGTCTGGTGGACTATCTGGCCTGATTTCTTCTGTGCATAAAAAGCCTCCCGCAGCCTATGCTGCGGGAGGCTTTTCGCGTTCTTCACTTGTTGTTCAGCTTCCCCAGATACCGGTAGATGCTGGCCTCAGAGCTGTGGAGCGCCTGGGCTACGTGGCTGACGGAGCCCTTCAGCAGGAACACGCCCTTGCGGTTCAGGATGTCCATGATCTCCATCTTCTCGTCCTGGGTCAGGCGGTCCACCTCCACCGGATAGTCCGCCACCACCTGAGACACGATGCTGGCGGTGGCGCCGGCGATCGACGTGGGATATCCGCTGCGCACCGGCATCTCCACCGGATCGTTGCTGTCGGCGATGAGCCGCGTACCGCTGGGTACGCCGCGCTTCAGGCCGCCGCCGCACAGCTCCATGACCTTGCGGGCCAGTTCCTCATAGCGGCTGGCATCGAAGTTGATGCACAAAAATCCCGTCAGCTCGCCGGAGCGGCCGCGAATAAGCATGGAGTTGGAGCACATGGTCTTGCCGGTGGCGGAGACCGTCTCGAAATCCAGCACATAGTTCTGCGTCTCGCTGAGATTCCCTGCCAGATACTCCAGCATCTTGTTGCTCAGAGGCGACCCCAGATGACGTCCCGTCAACTCGCCGTTGGCGATGGCGATGATCTCGTTGGAATCATCCTTCAGTTCGTGCAGCGCGATCTCGTAGTCGGGGCCCATGACGTGGCCCAGAAAGTCCACGAGCAGCGTATAGTGCCGCTTCAATTCTTTGTCCATGGGAGTCAGCCTCCTTTGTTTGTTATATTACGCCTCTTCCGGCTGCTGGACAGCCAGCTTGGCCTTCTCCTCGTCCTCCAGCACGCGGTAGGCCACCTTGCCCACCAGCGTCTTGGGCAGTTCCTCGCGGAACTCGATGTCGTAGGGCATGGCGTACTTGGCGATGTGCTTGCGGCAGTAGGCCAGCAGCTCCTGCTTGGTGGCATCGTCGGCGGGAACGCCGGGCTTGAGCATCACGAATGCCTTGACCTTCTGCATTTTATAGGCATCGGGCACGCCGATGATGCAGCTCATCTGCACCTTCTCGTGGGCGTCCAGAATGTTCTCCAGCTGGCCGGGGTACACGTTGTAGCCGGAGGAGATGATCATCCGCTTGGCGCGGCCCTTGAAGTAGATGAAGCCCTGATCGTCCATGGTGCCCAGGTCTCCGGTGTACACCCAGGTCAGGCCGTCCGCGTGCTTGCGCAGGGTTCTGGCCGTCTCCTCGGGGTTGTTCATGTACTCCTTCATCACGGTGGGCCCGGCCAGCAGGATCTCGCCCTCCTCGCCGTAGGGCACCTCCTCGTCGGTGTCGGGCTTCACGATCTTGATGTACGTGTCGGGGAACGGCAGGCCGATGGAGCCCTCCTTATAGATGTTGGTGGGCGTCAGGCAGCAGGCCGTCACCGTCTCGGTGGTACCGTAGCCCTCCCGCACCTGGATAACGGCCTTATGGTCGTACAGGAACTTGTCGAACTTCTTCTTCAGCTCGATGGACAGGCTGTCGCCGCCGGAGAACACGCCCTTCAGACTGCTGAGGTCGGCGTTGTCCATGCTGGGCAGGCGCAGCAGCGCCTCGTACAGCGTGGGGACGCCGGCGATGAAGTTGCAGCGGTACTTGACGATCTGCTTGGCGTAGCTCTTGGCGGTGAAGCGGGGGATGAGGATGCAGCGGCCGCCGTTGGCCAGCATGGAGTGGACGCACACGCCCAGGCCGAAGCCGTGGAACAGGGGCATGGCCGCCAGCATCTTGTCGCCGGGCCGGAACATGGGGTTGGTGGCGATGATCTGCTGACCCAGCGCGTTGAAGTTGCCGTTGGTCAGCACGATGCCCTTGGTGGTGCCGGTGGTTCCGCCGGAGTACAGGATGACGGCGGGATCGTTGAAGCCCCGCTCCACCCGGTAGTTCTTATAGAAGCAGTACCGGGACATCTCCATAAACTCCCGCCAGCGGATGACAGGCGCATCCTCGGGGATCTTCTGGATCTTGCGGCCCTCTGTGAGCATGTAGCCGGCGCGGATGGTGCGGCTCAGCTCATCCTTCACCGATGCGATGATGATGTTGATGATATGGGTGTTCTGGCGGATATGCTCGAACTTGTTGTAAAACTGGTCCAGCGTGATGGCCGTGGTGGACTCGGAGGCGTTGAGATAGAATTCGATCTCCTTCTCCGCCGACAGGGGGTGGATCATGTTGGCAATGCCGCCCACCAGGTTGACGGCGTAGAACATGTAGATGGCCTGGGGGCAGTTGGGCATGGCGATGGTGATGCGGTCGCCGGGCCGCACGCCAAGGGTCTTCAGGCTCTTGGCACACTTCTCGATCTCCTGCACCATCCGGCGGTAGGTGACGGAGCGGCCCATAAAGTCAAACGCGATATAATTGGGATACATGTCCGCCATACGCTCCACAGCGTCGAACATGCTGCCCTGAAAATAGTCCAGATGCATGGGCACGTCGCCCATATAGTTCTCCCACGGGGTCTTTACTTCACTCATACTGTACCTCCTCGCTCAGCGGTTTTTCCAGTTCCTCGGGGTGCTCCAACAGATATTTCAGCAGCCGCACGGACTTGGAATAGTAATAGCCGTCTGCCAGACGCTCGTCGATGGTCAGGCCAAGATCCAGCGTCTCCCTCATTGTCACGTTCCCGTCCGCATCATAGAAGGGAAACAGCTTCTTCTCGCCGATGATGCAGAACAGGGAGCAGGTGCCCCAGTTGGTCAGGTGGTGATAGCCGCATTTGAGCTTGATAGAGCCCAGATTGGAGATGACCACCGAATTATAATAGGGGTCCGTGGCGATGATATCCTTGGGCACCCAGCCGTGCTTATCCAGCCACATCAGGATGCGGATAGCGGCCTTGCTGACGAAGCGGGGGATCTTGTTGAGATAGTCCATGACGCCGGTGGTAGGGTCCACCTTCTCGCTGCGGCACTCCGTCACCTGCTGGCGGATATACTCGTGTACATCGGCCAGAGTGTTGTCCTCCTTGCCGCGCATGACGGCCAGCGCCTCGGCGCCCTTGTCGGAGAACTGCTTTTTCACCACAAAAGAGGCGGAGATATAGTTTCTCTGATAGAAATTGCTGTTGGCAATGAAGCGGTTCAGCTTGGGACGCAGCATGATCGTCTTCAGCAGTGCCGCCACCACCAGATGGAACATGGTGTAGGGAAATTCCGTCTCCTCCTTGTTCTTCTCGGCCAGATAGGCGTTCATGGCCGTCAGGTCGATGCGCAGGGAGACATAGGCCTCGTTGTCGCAGCGGTTGGGGTAGATGATGCCCGTGATGTAGTGGAGGGAGTCCAACTCCCGCAGGAGCCGTCCGTCCTTCCGGTCACCACGGCGTTTTTTCTGTGTTTCCATATTTTTCTCCTGTAAGTTTACCTAATAAAAATGTCAACTATTTACAAGCACACCTAATAATTTATATCAGATAGCACCAATAACATGACTAACCTGCAGTTTTTCATTATAGCAGGCCACCCCCCAAATTACTACCCTTTTTTTCGTTTTTTTGCAGTTCATGATGAAGAAGTATTAAAAGGGACTGCGGCACATGGCCGCAGTCCCTTTGCCTGCACGTTTTTTTAGAAATCGGCGCTGCCCACAGTGCGGGGGTGCAGCTCCACATCACGAATATTGCTGACACCGGTGAGGTACATCACCATGCGCTCGAAGCCCAGGCCAAAGCCGGCGTGGCGGCAGGAGCCGTAGCGCCGCAGGTCGCAGTACCACCAGTAGTCCTCCGGCTTCATGCCCAGCTCGCGGATGCGGCTCTCCAGCAGGTCCAGACGCTCCTCGCGCTGGCTGCCGCCAATGATCTCGCCGATGCCCGGCACCAGGCAGTCCGCCGCGGCCACAGTCCTGCCGTCGTCGTTGAGGCGCATATAGAACGCCTTGATCTCCTTGGGATAGTCGGTGACGAATACCGGCTTTTTGAACACCTGCTCTGTCAGATACCGCTCGTGCTCGGTCTGGAGATCGGTGCCCCACTCCACTTTGTAGTCAAACTTATCGTTGTTCTTTTTCAAAATCTCCACGGCGTCGGTGTAGCTGACGCGGCCGAAGTCGGAGGAAGCCACATGCTCCAGCCGCTCCTTCAGGCCCTTGTCCACGAAGCTGTTGAAGAAGTCGATCTCGTCCGGGCAGCGCTCCAGCACCCTGCGGATAATGTGCTTGATCATGGCCTCGGCCACGTCCATGTCGCCGGCCAGATCGCAGAAAGCCATCTCCGGCTCGATCATCCAGAACTCGGCGGCGTGGCGCTGGGTGTTGGAGTTCTCGGCGCGGAAGGTGGGGCCGAAGGTGTACACATCGCCGAAGGCCATGGCAAAGTTCTCGGCGTTCAGCTGGCCGGACACGGTGAGGCTGGTCTTTTTGCCGAAGAAGTCCTGAGAGTAGTCCACCTGACCATCCTCGGTCTTAGGGACGTTGTTCAGATCCAGCGTGGTGACCTGGAACATCTCGCCGGCGCCCTCACAGTCGGAGCCGGTGATGATGGGAGTCTGGACATACACGAAGCCGCGGCTCTGGAAGAACTCATGGACGGCGTAGGCCGCCGCAGAGCGGACGCGGAACGTGGCGGAAAACAGATTGGTGCGGGGACGCAGATGCTGGATAGTACGCAGGAACTCCACGCTGTGGCGCTTCTTCTGCAGAGGGTAATCCGGGGTGGACTTGCCCTCCACCTCGATGGCGCAGGCTCTGACCTCCAGCGGCTGCTTGGCATCCGGCGTCAGCACTACGGCGCCGTGGACGATCAGGGACGCGCCCACGTTCTGCGCGGCGATCTCCTTATAATTAGAGACCTCCTCGGCGGACATGACCACCTGCAGATTCTTAAAGCAGGAGCCGTCGTTCAGCTCGATGAAGCCGAAGGTCTTCATGTCGCGGATGGTACGCGCCCAGCCGCAGACCGTGACCTCTTTGCCGCCCAGAGACTCCTGATCGGCGAAGATCGCTGCGATTTTCATTCGTTCCATAGTCTTTCACCTTTTCTGTTGATATTTCGGGGCACACGCTGTGCCATAATATGCTTTGGCAATATATTATACACTGCCGCGGCAGATTTTACAAGGAGGAGTTTCGGGAAACCGCCGGAAGGCTCTTCTCTCCGCTTTTGGCATATTTTTTTCGATTACAGGCGGGCAAAACCCGCTCCTGCGAGGGAACGGGGCTTGACAGAGCGCCATGCCATCCTGTACAGTAAGAAGATAAACTATTCCTGAAAAGAGGAACACTTACATATGACGCTGAGAGAATTAGAGGCAGGCAAAAGCGCCGTGATTCGCCGGGTGGGCGGCGAGGGTGCGCTGCGGCAGCACTTTCTGGATATGGGCATGATCCCCGGCGCAGAGGTAACGGTGGTAAAGCTGGCCCCCATGGGAGACCCCATGGAGGTACAGGTCCATGGCTACGAGCTGACGCTGCGTCTGGCGGAGGCCGATCAGATCGACATCGAGCCGATCCGGCAGCGCAGCCGCAGCCATGTCGGTGTGGATCGCGCCCGGGACCCCGACCATCCCGGTCTTGGCGAGAGCGGCAAGTACCACAGCAAGGAGGGCGAGCATCCGCTGCCGGAGGACACCGTCCTGACCTACGCGCTGGTGGGCAATCAGAACTGCGGCAAGACCACACTGTTCAACCAGCTCACCGGAGCGAGACAGCACGTGGGCAACTTCCCCGGCGTCACGGTGGACCGCAAAACAGGTGTGATCCGCGGCTATCCCAACACGGAGGTCACCGACCTGCCGGGCATCTATTCCATGTCCCCGTTCAGCAGCGAGGAGATCGTGTCGCGGAACTTCGTGCTGCAGGACAAGCCCAAAGCCATCATCAACATCGTGGACGCCACCAACATCGAGCGAAACCTGTATCTGACCATGCAGCTGCTGGAAATGGGCATTCCCATGGTGGTGGCGCTGAACATGATGGATGAACTGGTGGGCAATCAGGGCTCCATCGACGTCAACGCCATGGAGGCCATGCTGGGCGTTCCGGTCGTCCCCATCTCCGCCGCCAAGGACGAGGGTGTGGATGAGCTGGTGCAGCACGCTGTCCATGTGGCGAAATATCAGGAGCCGCCGCTGCAGCAGGACTTCTGCGGCAAGGACGACCACGGCGGCGCGGTACACCGCTGCATCCACGCGGTGGTACATCTCATCGAGGATCACGCCGTGCAGGCCGGTCTGCCGGTACGCTTTGCCGCCACCAAGGCCATCGAGGGAGACAGTCTCATTCTGGCGCAGCTGGCGCTGGATGAAAACGAGCGGGAAATGCTGGAGCACATCGTGCTGCAGATGGAGGCGGAGCGCGGTCTGGATCGCAGTGCCGCCATCGCGGACATGCGGTTCGATTTTATTGAACGCCTCTGCGAGCAGACGGTCATCAAGCCCCACGAGAGCCGGGAGCGCGTGCGCAGCGAGAAGATCGACCGCATCCTGACCGGCCGCTACACCGCGATCCCCTGCTTTATCGGCATCATGCTGCTGATGTTCTATCTGACCTTCAACGTCATCGGGGCGTGGCTCCAGTCCCTGCTGGCAGCTGGGATCGACAAGCTGTCCGCCCTGACGGACAGCGCCCTGACAGGGCTGGATGTGAACCCCGCCGTCCACAGCCTGGTCATTGACGGCATTTTCACCGGCGTGGGCAGCGTGCTGAGCTTCCTGCCCATCATCGTGACGCTGTTCTTCTTCCTGTCCCTGATGGAGGACAGCGGCTACATCGCCAGAGTGGCCTTTGTCATGGACAAGCCGCTGCGGAAGATCGGCCTGTCCGGCAAGAGCATCGTTCCCATGCTCATCGGCTTCGGCTGCACCGTCCCCGCAGTGATGGCCACCCGCACCCTGACCAGCGAACGGGACCGGAAAATGACCATTCTGCTGACGCCGTTCATGAGCTGCACGGCCAAGCTGCCCATCTACTCGTTCTTTGTCAGCGTGTTCTTTCCCGGCCGGGGCGGCCTTATCATGGCGGGGCTGTACCTGCTGGGGATCCTGGTGGGGATCCTGGCGGCACTGCTCTATAGGGGCACGCTGTTCAGCGGCGAGCCCATTCCCTTCGTGATGGAGCTGCCCAACTACCGGCTGCCCAGCGCTAAGAACGTGGCGCAGCTGCTGTGGGAAAAGGCCAAGGACTTTTTGCAGCGGGCCTTCTCCGTCATTCTCATCGCCACGGTGGTGGTGTGGTTCCTCCAGAGCTTTGACCTGCGCCTGAACATGGTGTCCGACTCTGCGGACAGCATGCTGGCCATGGCCGCCGGCGTACTGGCTCCGCTGTTCGCGCCGCTTGGGCTGGGCGACTGGCGCATCTGCACCGCCCTCATCAGCGGCTTTATGGCCAAGGAGAGCGTGGCGTCTACACTGGAGGTACTATTCGGAAACAGCATCGGCAGCATTCTTTCTCCGCTGGCTGCGGCGACGCTGCTGGTGTTCAGCCTGCTGTATACCCCTTGTATCGCGGCGGTGACCTCCGTCCGGCGTGAGCTGGGCGGCAAATGGGCGGTCGGGCTGGCCGTATGGCAGTGTCTCATCGCGTGGGTGGTGGCTTTCGTGGCCCACGGTATCGGGAGTGTGCTGCTATGAACGTCTGGGACATTCTCATTCTCGCAGCGGTGACGGCAGCGCTGTTTCTTGCGTTCCGCACCGCCGTCGGAAACCGGAAAAACTGCTGCGGCGGCTGCAAGGGATGCAGCAGCCGCGGGAAACACGACCGGTCCTGCTCATCCTGCCGGTCGGCCCACAAGGAGGAGACACTATGAAGAAACCCCACAAGCCCATTCCCAGCCCTCGTGACCTGAAGGGCACCATCCGGCGGCAGCCCGTGGTATTCGCGGTGTATCTGGTGCTGCGGCTCATCGTGCTGGGCACGCTGGTATCCTCCATCATCCGCGGCGAGTACGAGAGCGCGTTCATCTGCCTGCTGGTGTTGGCGCTGTTCATGCTGCCGTTCTTTATCCAGCAGAACTTCGGCATCGAGCTGCCGTCCACGCTGGAGATCATCATCCTGCTGTTTATCTTCGCGGCGGAGATCCTGGGCGAGCTGGAGTGCTATTTCATCACCTATCCCCACTGGGACTCCATGCTCCACACCACCACCGGCTTTCTGTGCGCCGCCACAGGCTTCGCCCTCATCGACATCCTCAACCGCAACAGCCGCATCAAGTTTGAGCTGTCCCCCATCTACGTGGCGCTGGCAGCGTTCTGCTTTTCCATGACGGTGGGCGTGCTGTGGGAGTTTTTTGAGTTCGGCATGGACCGGCTGTTCCACATGGACATGCAGAAGGACACCGTGGTGCAGTCCATCACCTCCGTGATGCTGGACCCCACCAACAGCAACACTCCCGTCACCATCGACGGCATCCACTCCGTAGCCGTCAACGGACAGGACCTGGGGTTTGACGGGTATCTGGACATCGGACTGTACGACACCATGGCGGACCTGTTCGTCAATTTTATCGGCGCAGTGGTGTTCAGCACCATCGGGTACTTCTACATCAAGCACCGCGGCAGGGGCAGGCTGGCCCGGGCGTTCATTCCCACCATCACAGAATCGGAGAATGCCGCCGAGGAGCTGCCGGACACGGAAGAAACGCCGGATACACCGGAGGAAACGTAAACAAGAGACGCCCGAGGCTACGTTTTCACAAGTACACATTGTGGCACAAGGGTAGCTGGTGCGAAAGTCGGTAAACGTCAAACCTAAGCACGCATAAAGCTGCAGGGAGGCAGGCCATCGGCCTGCCTCCCTGATTCGTTTATTCAGCTGACATCCTGCATGGGTAGGGATGAACTGTGCTACTCGTGCGGTACCCGTTTCGCTCAGTTAGAGCACAGCCAGCAGCCCCCAGAGGAGATAGCGGTACGCGCAGATTTTGTTTGACAGCTATACTAAGTCAACATTATTCTTTCTACGCGGTTGAAGCGGACGGCAAATTCGTACAATCAGTCCGCAACCTGCGCCATATCTCAGTCACAGTTAATTGCAATGATAATCAGTTAGTGCTGCAATTCTAGGCACTTTGCTTTCCGCTAAAAGTTTCCGAATCGCCTTCTCATTTTTGCTGTTTATGATGCCATTTTCATATGATTACTTCCTATTAGGAACACTGTAAATACAAGGCTTTTCGGAGCCTACAAACCAGAAAAAATAATATTTGATCTATCACATTACGCAAAAAGCCGTCCGGCATGAAAAACGGGCGGCTTTTTTGCGTGGATAGACGGAAAGGAGGCACAAAAATAACTACAAAATTTTAGCGTTCAAATTTGTGCAACTTTAACGAAAAGGAGGATCGTAAATGGCCGATGAAAAATTGAATACTGGCTCTGCGGAGAATATTTCCCCGGAGGCCGCCGAGCCTATCACCACACCCGAACAGGCCGCAGCGTCTGAGCCCCAGCAGGAACAGACCGGGCCTGCCATACCTGAGCCCGGCGATGTGGTTGTGTCCTTTGACAAAATCAATGAACTTATGGCGGAAAAGAGGCAGAACGCCCGCGCCGAAGTCGAAAAGGCGGAAACCCACGAAACGCCAGAGGCGGCAGCCCCCGGAGAAACACCGCAGCCCGCCAATACGGAGGAACCGAAAAAGCCGCGCCGTGGCCGTCCGCCGAAAGCGGAAAAGGCTGCGACTGAAAATCAGAAATCGGAGAAATCGGCTGGGGCCCGCAAGGGCCGCCCACCCAAGGCGGATAAGGCGGCCCATGACAAGCCCAAGCCGTCCAAACGAGACAAAGTGTCCCGAAGTGACGGAAAGGCCCCGGATGCCAAGGAGCCCATTAAGCCCGCACAGGATACGGCACCGAAGGAAACTGCCACTGCGGAACAGACGGCGCCCGAGCCGACCACACCGCCCCGCCCGGTTGAGGAAGGCAAGCTGGTTTATCTGAAACTTTCCGAGGTTCATCCGTTTCACACATTCCGTCCGCACCCCTTTAAGGTACGGGACGATGCGAAGATGCAGGAAATCGTTGCTTCTATCCGCGTAAACGGTGTAATGGTTCCCGGTCTTGCCCGCCCGGAGAAAGACGGAAACGGCTATGAAATTGTAGCGGGCCATCGCCGTACCCACGGCAGTGAACTGGCGGGGCTGGAGGAAATGCCCTTTATTGTCCGTGAAATGACCGACCACGAAGCGGTGCAGGCCATGAAGGACAGCAACAAGCAGCGTGACGGGATGCTCCCCAGTGAATTGGCCGCGCTGCTGGAACTTGAGGTTGAGGACATTAAGCATCAGGGCGGGCGGCTGAAAGGCGTTGCGGAAGGCGATGTTGGAAAACGCTCGGTTGAGATTGTGGGCGAGGCGCATGAGATGAACTATAAAAAGGTCATGCGCTACTTGCGGCTCAACTCTCTTGTGCCGGAGCTTCTGGATAAGGTAGACGATAAAAAGATGGGCTTTATGCCTGCCGTGGAACTGTCCTACATCAAACCGAAAAATCAGAGGCTTATTGCTGTTTCCATTGACGGGGAGCAGGCTTCGCCCTCGCTGGCCCAAGCTAAACGGCTCCGGGAGCTGGATAAGGAAGGCAAGCTCAACGGCGATGTCATTGACGGCATCTTATCAGAACAGAAAAAGGAGGATCGAGGCGTGATTATTTCTACTGCGGAACTGGAAAAGTATTTTGGCAAGGAGGTCACTCCCGCCAAAATGAAAGA